>JARRPN010000290.1:0-4534 GCA_037382875.1 Calditrichaceae bacterium
ACAGGTCACTGTCAAAGGCAGTAATTTAATATATTTATTTTTTGGAGATAAGAATGGTGCATTATGGGATGGCGGCCTATATAAACATTTAATTTCTGATAATTTTGATGTACTTTCATCTGATTTTAGCCAGAATATTAACTGTCTATCTTCAGACAAAATTTCCAGTATCATTCAATATAGAGATAGAAATGTATGGATCAGTACGCATTAAAAATATGAAAAAACCAAATAAAACGATTTACTATAATCAGGATAATGGAATTGGATTTGATGCAAAATATGCCGATAAATTATTTCAGGCCTTTCAGCGGATACACTTGGATTTTGAAGGATTCGGAATTGGATTAGCAACGGTTCAAAGAGTCATTCAACGCCATTTTGGAAAAGTCTGGGCTGAAGGAAAAGTGAATGAAGGTGCCATTTTATATTTTACACTGTCATAGTTTTAGTATGTATGAAATTATCATTTTCTAATAAAGGATTGTAATGAATAAATTTAAATATATATATTTTATATTTTGCCTTTTCAGTACTACTTATCCTCAAGACATGAGATTTGAACATATTACAAATAAGCAAGGATTATCACAAAATACAATAGGGTGTATCAGCCAGGATAGTATTGGTTTTCTTTGGTTCGGCACTTATGATGGTCTTAACCGCTATGATGGCTATAATTTTAAAATTTTTAAACATGATCCGGAAGATTCTACAAGTATCAGTAATAATTTTATTCGTTACACGTGTGTGGATCGAAACGGTACTTTGTGGGTAGGAACGATGAGCGGCGGACTTAATCGTTATGATCAGGAAACCGAATCCTTTACATCCTATAAATTTAATAAAGATGATTCAACGAGTATTAGTGAAAATTCGATCACAACCATATGTGCCGATAAAAACAATACTCTTTGGATTGGAACTGCTGAACAAGGTTTAAATAAACTGGTATATATGGAAAACAATTTATCAACAAAGGAAATGATAAATAGTTCAGAAAGAACGGTAGTTTTTAAACGGTATAATTACTCAACTATTGGCAGTCAAAGTGCTGATTGGAACAGAATTACTACGATATATGAAGATCATCTGGATAATATATGGATAGGTACCAGAGCCGGTTTGACTAAATATATTCCTCAACAAGATCAGTTTATTCATTATCTTCATAATCCCAATAATCCCCAAAGTTTAACTAGTAGTGATATCACGAGTATCTCACAGGATTGCTATAATAATATCTGGGTCGGAACCTGGGATGGTGGATTAAACCAATATGATAGTGAGCAGGATTGTTTTATACAATATCCTTATAGAATTAATGATCGACATGGCCCAAGTAATGAAATAATTATGTCTATATACAGGGACAGGGCTCAAGATCTTTGGATTGGAACCAGGGGTGGTGGACTTAATAAACTGATATTCGATGAAAAAATAATTTCACAAATAAAAAAATCCAAAAAACAACCAACCCTGCATTTTGAATATTATCAGAATGATCCCAATGAATTATCCAGCCTTAGTGATAATACCATTCTTTCCATCTTTGAAGACTTTTCCGGTGTTTTATGGATTGGGACTGATTGGCAGGGATTAAATAAGCATGACAAGTACAAGAATAAGTTTAACCATCAACGTTATAATCCAAATAACAAAAATAGTCTTAATCAAAATTTAATTACATCATTTTATAAAGATAAGAATGACATACTATGGATCGGTACCCGTTTAGGGGGTATCAACTTATTTGATCCAGAAAATGACAGTTATACCTATTTTATGCATCAACCTAATAATCCATATAGTTTAATGAATAATTCAGTCAGAACGATCTTTGCTGACAGAAAAGGAATTATATGGATTGGCACTGAAACTGGACTAAATCGTTTTGATGAGAAACAAAATAAGTTTATCCCCTATAGTAACCAGATTATTACAGAAATCTTTGCACTGGGTGATGACCATTTAGGCAATATTTGGATAGGCACTTATAGCCGAGGATTGATAAAGCTTAATCCCAAAACCAATAGTATTAAACAATATCTGAATAATCCTGAAGATTCTTATAGCATAGGTAATAATATTATCTGGGCAATTCATGAAGATCGTCAAGGTAATCTCTGGATCGGCGCCGATGATGGAGGTTTAAATAAATATGATCATGAAAATGACAGATTTATTCGATATGTTAATTTGCCTGATGATTCCCTGAGTATAAGTTCTAATAAAGTACTAACCATGTTAGAAGACCATAATGGCGACTTGTGGTTGGGTACAACGGGTGGATTGAATAGGATGATACGTTTGGACAGCATGAGTGAAGACTCTGAATATAAATTTATCTCGTATACGATGGAAGACGGGCTACCTACAAATACTATCCATGGCATATTAGAGGATAGTCATGGCAATTTATGGATTAGTACAAATAATGGTCTATCAAAATTCGATGTAAAGAATGGTACTTTTAAAAATTTTGATGTTACAGATGGTCTACAGGATAATGAATTTTATGTAGGTTCCTGTTTCAAGGATGAAAATACCGAGATGATGTATTTGGGGGGAAGGAATGGATTTAATGTTTTTCATCCGGATAGTATTATTGACAATATGGTAATTCCGAAAGTTGTATTTACCGATTTAAAACTCTTTAACAAATCTGTACCAATCGGGTATAAACATGATGAACAGGTAATACTGGAAAAATCTATTTCTAT
Source organism: Calditrichaceae bacterium (assembly GCA_037382875.1). Taxonomy (GTDB): domain Bacteria; phylum Calditrichota; class Calditrichia; order Calditrichales; family Calditrichaceae; genus JAFGKZ01. The sequence continues at coordinate 2,724 of JARRPN010000290.1, forward strand.
CGCTGATAAAATCAATTTAAGTTACAGGGACAACGTTTTTTCACTAGATTTTGCCGCATTGCATTATAATTCTCCAGAGAAAAATCAGTATGCTTATAAATTGTTGGGCTTTGAATCTGAATGGAATTACATAAGTGTTGGCCAGAAAACAGTAACATATACCAATTTAGATCCAGGTACATATATTTTTCAGGTAAAAGCTGCTAATTGTGATGGAATCTGGAATGAAAATGCAACTATTCTGAAAATTAATATTTTTCCACCTTATTGGCAAACCTTATGGTTCCGTACTTTATCGATTTTATTTATTGTAATATTATTAATTGTTGCCTACTCATACCGAGTCAAACGTATTAAGAAATTAAACCAAGAATTGGAAAATCATGTACACGAAAGAACTGCTCAGCTTGAAGCTTCGAATAACGAGCTTGAAGCATTTACTTATTCGGTTTCACATGATTTAAGACAACCCTTAAGAAGTATTAATGGCTATACGGCAATAATTCAGGAAGATTTTAGTGAGGAATTGAAACCTGAGTTAAACAATTATTTCAATAAAATTTTAAAAGCATCAAAGCGAATGGGAGATTTAATTGAAAGTCTGCTCAAATTATCACGCATTTTACGCAAAGATATTAAAAAGACACAAACAAATTTGAGTAATATTGCAAAAGAGTTAATAGAAGAATTAAAAATTGCCAATCCTGACCGTAGTGTAGATGTGAAGATTCAGCCAAATGTATTTGCATTTGTTGATCCGGGTTTAATTCAAAATGTACTTGAAAACTTACTTCAAAATGCCTGGAAATTTACTTCTCAAAAAACAGCTGCAAAAATTGAATTTGGATTTTTCTATAACCAGGGTATTAATAATTATTATGTAAAAGATAATGGTGTTGGTTTTGATATGGAATATGTTGATAAATTGTTTACTCCTTTTAATCGTCTACACTCTGAAAATGAATTTGAGGGTAGTGGAATTGGTTTAGCCAGACGGGAGAAGCCCCTGTTGAAGAACTTGTTAAGACTGGAAGTGTTGTCATTGAAGTTGATAAAGGTTCGACGTTTTACTTTACATTATCAAGATAATGAATTGGATTAATATCGATAATATCATATAAATAATTATAGATTATCATACCTTTCAATATAGATGATTTCTTTAAAAATAAGTTTAACCTTTGAATTATAAATAGATTTTAGAAATAAATACACGAAGGGTTTAAATAAAATTAAAAAATAGCCTGGATTTTAATAAAATATTGCACATCGGTTTTTTATTTAATATAATTTAACGTTTTAATAAGATCAATCTTCCGAATTTAATCATATTATATAGATTTTTATATATCCGAATGTTTCGGATTTTGTTTTCTTTATTCATATTTGTGGAGATATAATAATGAAATTTAAAGACTTTCTTTTTTATGTAATAGTTTGTCTTGGAATGCTTTCATTTTCACATGCTCAGGATGAAGGTAAACTAAGAGTTGCAGTAATTGATTTAAACCATACCGGTGGTCTGTCGCAGGAAGAAGCGATTACCCTCACCAATCGTTTGCGTTCAAGACTGGTGATAACAAATGCATTTGTCGTTTTAGAGCGTGGGCAAATGGAAGTCATATTAAAGGAACAGGGTTTCCAGAATATGGGCTGTATTTCAACAGCGCATTCTGTTGTGGTACAACCAGTGTTCTGGAAGCCCTGTTCCTGCAATATAACCTCCATTTGACCGCGTTCTAAAACAACAAAAGCGTCTGTTATAACAAGCCTGGATCGTAGACGATTAGTAAGTGTTAATGCTTCTTCCT
>JARRPN010000291.1:0-3704 GCA_037382875.1 Calditrichaceae bacterium
TTAATACGACTACGGGAATAAATTTTGTCCGAGAATCCGCTTTAATTTTTTTCAGTACTTCTAACCCATTTAATTTGGGTAATTTTATGTCAAGCATAATAAGTACCGGCGAAACTGAAAGATCCCGATCTTTATATTCCCCGGCTCCAAACAGGTAATCTAGTGCCTCCACTCCGTCTCTAACAACAACTATTTTATTTTTAAGATGATTTTTCTGCAGAGTGCGAATAGTAAGCTCTTCATCATCTGCATTATCTTCCACTAATAAAATGATTTTTTCATCCAAATAAGTACTCCAGTTTAAAGTGTATAATAATATATTAACGACAAATATAATAGAATTATTAGTATTTTGCCCACCATTTATTAAAAATAGTAGATAAAGCCAGCTATTAAAAATATAGTAAAATTATCTAGGTAAAGTAAAATAAAAAGTCGCTCCAACATTAACCTGTCCTTCGGCCCAAATAACGCCTCCATGTAATTTAATTATACGTTTTGCAGTAGCCAGACCAATGCCTGTACCTGTATATCCTATATTTAAACGATGAAAGGGTTCAAATAATTTGTTCACATAATCCATATCGAATCTAATTTAAATATCTTTACATTCAGCACAAACTTAGTATTGCGTTATAGTCCTTAGTTTTGATAATTAATGGATGAAATATTAAAATTTATAATTTTATTGTTGTGCTATTTTGTATTTTGATATAAATTTAACAAGCAAAACCTATAATAAATACTATACTGTATTATTCTTTATCTGTCACGCAACTAAATATTAAGGATTTAAAATGGATTTTGAAAACAAAAGAGAACATCCACGCGTTTCATTTTCTGTCTCTGATGGAATAGTTGCACGATTTTTATCCTCAGAGGATAATCATGAATTGCAGACAGCATATGTTCTGAATTTAAGTGAAGGCGGATTATTTTTTACATTAAGAAAAGATCAATGCAATCTGATTAAAGAAGGTGATAATTTAAGATTTGTAGAAATTAAGAAATGGCGCACTAGTCACTTTTTGGTAAATATTCAGGCCAATGTAATATGGCAGGGAAATATACCTGAATACGAAAGTATTGGTATTGGATGTAAATTCAATAATATATCTGATAAGAACCTGCAAAATATTAAAGAGCTGGTTGGAGAAAGATTACAACTGGGTATTGATAAAAACTAATCAGTCCATTTCAATGGAAACATATTTAACTTCATTTCCTAACAATAGAGGTATGACCAGTTCATCTTTATATATATTGTAAAATATATCAGCAGGACCGTATAAATTTTCGATGATTAACTGTGGGTTATTTTGAAAACCGTTATCATATTTATAGACTGAGCCATTATGCGAAAATCCTGTTTTAAAACTTCCGGAATCCCAAAGTGACACATAAATATTTCCATCTTCGTCAATGGTTAATCCATCAAGATTATTGAACTCGGTTGAATCCAGAACGGAGATTGTCGAATCTTTTAGGTTTATGGATTGTATCAAAGCATTTTCTGTAAAATTACATACTATCAGATTGTGTTTATATTTATTGTAGAGAATACCGTTAGGACCAGTAAGATCCGTATTCCAAAATAAGGTGTAAGATTCCTGGTTTTTATTTATTTTATAAATCATTTTTGCATTGCTATCGGTTACATATAAATTTCCAGCATTATCACTGGTAATATCATTTAAAAATAAGGCTTCATCAATTGTGAGCTCAAAACTTTTTGAAGTGTCGATAAGGTTGAATCCTGTTATTCTTTTAGAATTTGAAACAACATATAATACATTATACTGAATAACCATTCCTATTGATTTAACCAGACCTGTTTTGAAATATTGTTTATTACCGAGGCTATCAATTTCTAAAATATTACCATTACCAAAATTAGAAATAAAATATCGTTTTTGAACGGGATCATAGGCGACACTCTCTGGAGCAATCATATCCTGCGGTCTTGTTACAGAGATAAATAGAATTAATACTAGGATAATGTTAATAAACACTTTATTCATTCTAACTTCATCGAGAAATTATATCTAAGTTACATTATATTTTTAATCTGATCCAATTCAAAATGCAAAATCTATATTGAATCATCCTGATAATATCTTGTTTACAGGACATCTTTATAAAAAGGTTTATTCAAAGAAGTAATACATATTTTATGAATTTTTAAGACTTATGTTTGTTGATTTTTATAATTGATAATTGAGGCCTAATCGTGATGAATATTCATTAAAATTAGAATATGTCGAATTGGCATTTTTATAGTTCATACTTCGTATCATTAATTGAATATCTAAGGATTTCGTCACTCTCAGGGATGAGATAAAACGTACTTGCCAAGCATTAATCTGTTCGACATTTGTATAACCAATGGAAAAAGAACTGATCCATTTATTTTTTAAGGCATTATAACGAGCTCCAATATTATAAATCGATGTAAGTCGCCATCCATAAATAGGATTTCTGGAATTGATAAAATTTGCTGATGGAGTAATACTTATTTTTGTTGATATATTGATAGTTGTATTCAAATTTAATGAATGGATTTGAAATTTTGATGTAGATCTTTTAGGATTACCATCACCAGATGTTTGATACATATAATTCAACACAATATTGTTGATTAAATGATCCCATCCTTGTGAATACACCTGACTTGTTCCAAAACGCCAGTTAGAGTAATCTATTTTTGCTGTACTATTTGACGAGTTGTTTTGCATGGTTGAATAATTAACGTTAAAAGAAGAATTCAGACGTTTCATAGGTCTTATTGTCATGGCGCTGCCTATGTTATTTCGTGTAGTAGTATATGTTTTTTGATTGATTAAATTATCATTTTGATGATAACCGTTTAACTTTAATGACCAGGTTTTTCTTCTGTAGGAGGACCTAAAATATATCTGCTGGTTGTCATTAAGTAAAGAAGCTAAGCCCAGAGATACATATCCTGGACCAATATATCTATAACCTAACCGAGAATTAATATTTTTTACTGAGACATTTAGTTCCGTAGTAAGGGCAATATCAACATTGGTGCTTGTTCTTGGTGTATAAACATTTTGAACAAAATCCGGAATACTGGAAAGTGTTTCTTCCTGATCAAGTTTTGATGCGTATAAATCGCGCGTATAAGCACTACCACTAAATTCTCCCTTCCATATAACTATTTTATCAAGTATACTTACTTTGCTAATGGCAGATACAACCATATTTTCTTTAGGCTTTATTGATGATACATAAATTGGCATGATTGTCTGAGTCGAATCTACTGAAGAAGTTGTATCAATAGTTTCTCGTTTTACAGATGATCGATCATCGGCAGCTCTTATAAACAGTAAATCGAAAAATGAACTTTCTTCTTTACCAATACCAATCTTCCCACCATAAATGTTTCGGTCATAACTTTTTACATTAGTATTGCTATAAATAGCTCGTTGAACTTGCCCTCCAAAGACTGAAAATCGAAAAATTCCTGGATAAAGGCTAAGTTCGCCTCCGCGAATCTGTATACCATTCAAAGTAAACTGTGAATAGGATTTAGAGAAATCACCAATATGGGCACTTCCCCAACTCCAGGTAGGATTTAATTCATACCTATTCAAATTTTGCCGTGTAGAACCATTTAGAGAATTTCCCTCAGTAGATATCAGGGCATTTGCAGATAGGGTAACTGTTTTAAATATATTATA
>JARRPN010000292.1:0-4286 GCA_037382875.1 Calditrichaceae bacterium
ATTTGCTGGATGTGCTGGAAAAACGTATTGAAACCATGTGGCATTTCTGGGATCAGGAAAACTGGGACTTTTTTATGACCCATATAATGGAAACAGATCGCCTGCATCATTTTTTCTGGGAGTACATGGAACAGGATCATCCGGTTTGGGCCGAAAAATTCTATCATTTTTATAAAATTATTGATAAACTTATTGGTGATATAATTCTAAAAATACCCGGGGATATATCGCTCATGATTTTGTCGGATCATGGATTTACGACATTAAAAAAGGAAGTATATTTAAATAGATGGTTATATGATGAGGGATTTTTAAAATTTATTAATCAAAAACCCGAAACATTAGAAGATATCCATCCGGATTCAAAAGCATATAGTCTCTATCCCGGGCGAATTTATATAAATCTGAAAGGTAGAGAAAAAAACGGATCTGTAAAATCAGGTCTGGAATATGAGCAAATCCGGCAGGAAATTAGGGAAAAATTGTTAAAGTTATCCGATCCCGAAGATCAATCAAAAATAATAAAGAATATTTATCTTGGTGAAGAACTGTATGCAAATAGTGTTAACAGAGAATTAATAACAAATAACAATTTCATAGATCCAGTTGCTAATGACTATCCGGATTTAGTGGCTGTTGCAAATGAAGGATATGATTTGAAGGGCAATTTATGGCGGGATAATCCTTATGAAAAAACCATATTTAATGGAATGCATACCTATGATGATGCTTTCATTGTATCCATTGCGGATATAGATTCCGTAATATATAGAATTTTGGATATTGACAATTTGTAACTGGATGCTGAAATTTAACGCGACTTAAACAAAATGATATTGAAACGAGGATTGGAAAAGAATGAACAAATGGTATGCACTTTACACACGACCAAGACACGAAAAAAAGGTATTGGAACTATTACTCGAAAAGAAACAGGAAGTGTTTTTACCAACGGTAACGCAAATCCGCTTATGGAAAGATCGAAAAAAGAAAGTAGAAATGCCGTTGTTCCCAAGTTATATATTTGTCAATTTTGATTACAGAAATCGTTTTGACATCCTGCAAACACACGGTGTTGTTAAAGTTGTAAATTTTAAAGGTGAGCCGGCTATGGTTCCGGACTGGCAAATTGAATCACTTAAAACCATGCTGGAGCACCCGGAAACCCTACGTACAGAAAATTTTGTAAAACCAGGTGAAACAGTCGAAGTGACGCAAGGGCCGTTTAAAGGAATGCGTGGAATGGTAAAAACTTTAAAAGGCGATACACGTTTAATAGTGACTATTGAAGGTATTATGCAATCCGTTTCTGTAGAAATTGATGTACATTTTACAAAACGATATATGGAACCGCCGGATAAGAAATGACCGGATTTATTGAAGGAAAAACAACGAAGAAAAATTTACCTGTTAAATACTTTGGGTATGTTATTTCAGCTATTTTAATTGTCATTTCAACTATTTCGATGATGAATAACTGGACGGCCACTCCCTGGTTATTTTTAATAACTATGTATTTTTTAACGGGCAGCTTATGGATTCCAGTATTAATTAAACCATTCTATTTATTATGGTGCAAACTGGGAATTTTTAAAAAGGAATCTAAAAAAGAGAATGATTCATATTTCAAATCTAACTGATATAAATAATTCTGAGTATGATATACTTTTTTTATTTAATAAAAAAAGATAAATGATGAAAAAATAATGTCATGCCCGAGTGATCGGGCATCCATTTATATTAAATCCTGGATTTCCACTTCTGCGGAAATGACATTATCCTTGTTTATTTTAAATTGTCACACATTAAAAGTTAATTTACAAAGGCGTTCTTTTTGAGATAATCGATTACAACCTGAACACTCTCTTCCAGTGATTTGTCACCTGTATTTACAACAAGCTCTGCATTTTCAGGTTTTTCATAAGGGGCTGATATGCCGGTAAATTCTTTTATTTCTCCTGCACGTGCTTTCTTGTATAATCCTTTGGGATCCCGTTGCTCAGCAATTTCTAATGGTACTTCTACATAGATTTCTACAAAACGGCCTTCTGCGACCAATGTACGGGCTTTATCTCGATCTGCTCTATATGGCGAAATAAATGCGGTCATGGCTATAACCCCGGCATCACAAAATAATTTAGAGACTTCTCCGATACGACGGATATTTTCTTCACGATCTTCCGGCGAAAATCCCAGATTTTTATTTAATCCATGTCTTATGTTATCACCATCCAAAATATAGGTCAAATGACCCATCTCGAATAATTTTTCTTCCACAGCATTAGCCAGAGTCGACTTTCCTGATCCTGATAAACCGGTAAACCAGAGTACGGCTCCTTTTTGATTTAATAATCGTTCCCGGTCTGCATTGGTAATCGCTCCGTCATGCCAGGTTATGTTGGTTGCTTTTTGAGTTGTCATATTAATATTTGCTCCATTTTATTATATATTAATTTATTTTATATGTTTAATATTAACGAGTGACGGGTAATAAGTGACATCTATTAGTGTTCTATGATTTTAAATGTTTGATGAGACCGATTAACATTCTTCTAATTTCCTGAAGCGAATCATTGATTGAATTATAATTTATTGTATTTAAATAGCCTAAATTTTTACTGATTAACCACTGGGTTTCTAATTCGCTCAAACTTCCCAAGGCAATATTTAAAAACTGTATATTTTCAGTTTTATGATTTCGTGCTGCGCCTTCAGCAATATTAGATGGTATAGATACTCCACTTCGTCTTACCTGCTGGATTAATCCATATACTTCATCCTTAGGAAAAGATTTTGTTAACTGATACAGGATTGTAACTAAAGCAATCGATTTTTGCCATACTTCTAAATCTTTATGTGTTTTCAATATATACTTTTTGTTACCCGTCACTTGTTTCTTTGTTACTCTTATTTTTCCAGGGTTTGATAATATTTCATCAGAATGTCGGCTACCTCCGGACGACTGAATTCTTTTGGCGGCATTTCTCCATTTGACAGCATTTCCCTGAATTTTGTACCACTGATCATCACCCTATCTTCCTTGTCATGCGGACAGGTTTTCATCGATGCCATACCGTCGCATTTGTGACACCAAAAGGTCCAGTCAATATTCAGTGGTTTGATATGCAGCTTATCCTCGGGAATATCAATAAAGATTTTTTGCGCATCAAAAGGCCCGTAATAATTACCCACACCGGCATGATCCCGTCCGATGATCATATGGCTACAACCGTAGTTTTGACGGAAAATAGCATGCAGAACGGCTTCACGGGGACCCCCATAGCGCATTTCCATTGGATATACTTTTAAAACTACATTATCCTTCGGATAATATTTATCAATAAGCACTTCATAACATTTCATTCTTATATCTGCAGGGATATCGCCTGCTTTCAATTTTCCAACCAGGGGATGAATAAGAACGCCATCTGTAACTTCGAGAGCTATTTTTGTGACGTATTCATGAGAACGGTGAATAGGATTACGCGTCTGAAAAGCGCCAATGGTATGCCAGCCCTTTTCTTCAAAAATGGCACGGGTTTGTGCAGGTGTCGCATAATAATCACCAAATTCTTCTGGATAAGGTCCCATGCTAAACACTTCAACCGGGCCACCCAATAAAATATCATGCTGGGCATAAACCTTTGCAACACCCGGATGCGCTTCATCATCGGTACCAAAGACTTTGACGGCTTCTTCTTTTTTATCGTAAGTATATTTTTCTTCAATCGTTAATGTTCCCATGAGTTCATCGCTCTCATCATCTATAAGGGCAACCTTATTGCCGATGGATAATGAATCAGCCTGCTGCTTATCTACGGATAAGGTTATTGGAATAGGCCACAATGTGCCATCGGCCATTTCCATTTTTTCTACAACATTTTTATAATCCTTTTCACACATAAAACCATCCAGAGGACTAAAGGCGCCCATAGCCAGCATAATTAAATCGGATGTCTCACGCGATGTTAAACGAACCTGCGGATAATTTTTGGCCGCAGCCACGGCTTCGTTTAATTGTTTACCTTCCAGAAGTAAAGGTTTTAATTGTCCTCCATGGGGTGGTACGAGTATACTGCTCATTTACATCTCCTTAATTTATCTTTTTAGAATATTATATGTAAAAGTATGTTCGGGTAAAACCTGGCATTTAAATGATAGAATGATTCCCGAAAGTAAACCTAAAATTTACAAATTTCTATGAATTTATTCAAAAAAATATTCTTTATATCCTCATTCCGGAATAAAGAAATGCATATACTATTCGATCAAGATTTTTCAGATTC
>JARRPN010000293.1:0-3696 GCA_037382875.1 Calditrichaceae bacterium
GTTCGACAAAGGAAGCTTCATTGGCTGAAAAGGTCTTGGGAACCGGGAAAACATTATGGATTGGCACTGTTACATACTCGCGCATTAACCCTTCGATCTGACCTGGCGCACCCATAAACTGAATATGACGGCAGGTATGATTTCTTCCTGCCTGGCACTGATCACACTCACCACAGCTAACCGCAGGTTCAATGGCTACTAGTTGACCAACTTCTAATCCAAAGGATTCACCATAAATTTTTTCAATATATCCTGAGGCTTCATGCCCTATCGTATATGGATATTCAACTACCTGTTCCCCTATCCGGCCGTGCTTATAATAATGCATATCCGAACCGCATACACCAACAGATGCAATTTTTATTAAAGCTTGATTGAAATCATCAGGAACGGGCATCATCTCATCAAATTCACCAAAGGCTTGTTTTGAAATCAATTTAATACTCTTCATAGATTATCCTATAACATAATCGAATTTCACAATTTTAAATCTAAATAATCAACTTTATGCTTATTTTTTTAATTCACCATCCACTAAACGCCAAATATCTAAAGGATTATCCTGCTTTAATTCATCAGGCAGCAGATGATCTGGAAAATTCTGATAACATACCGGTCTGGTAAATCGCCGGACAGCCGTTGTCCCTACCGAGGTGCTTCGACTGTCAGTAGTTGCCGGGAAAGGTCCGCCATGAATCATGGAATGGCAGACTTCAACACCGGTCGGGAATCCATTGATGATCAAACGCCCTGCTTTTCTTTCCAGAATGTCAATTAGATCAGCATAGTTTATAAGATCATCATGATTAGCCCAAAGGGTTGTTGTCAAATGACCGCTTAAGTTTTCGGCTATTTTTAATAACTCTGATTTTTCATCCGCTGTGACGGTTAATGTCGAGGGACCAAATACTTCTTCTTCCAGCTCTTTATTGGCCATAAATTCTTTAGCGCTTGTCTTCGCGATGAACGGCGCTCCCTGGAATCCTTCACCCTGGGCCTGACCTTTGGCTAGTAATTCGACACCTTTCAGGGAAGTTAGTTTTTTCGAACCATTTTCATAGGCCTTCTGAATTCCGGAGGTTAGCATCGTACCTGAAGCGGATGATTCAAAACTGTCCGCTGTAAGTTGCTTAAATGAATTGGCGAGATCGGAATTTTCCACAAATACCAGACCGGGATTGGTACAGAATTGCCCAACACCCAGTGTAACTGATACTGTTAATCCTTTAGCAATTTCTTCCTTTTTATCCTTCAATGCACCGGGCAAAATAAAAACAGGATTCGTACTCCCCATCTCTGCATACACCGGAATGGGTTCAGGTCTTTGCGCAGCAGCATCAAACAGGGCTTTGCCACCACGGAATGATCCGGTGAATCCGATTGCCTTAATCAAAGGATGATATACAATAGCCATCCCCACCTCAGTTGACAATCCGTGCACCATGTTGAACGTTCCCTCAGGCATACCTGATTTTTTTATAGCTTTAATGATGGCATTACCAACCAATTCACAGGTACCAGGATGGGCCGGGTGAGCCTTTACAACAAGCGTGCATCCGGCAGCCAGTGCAGAGGCCGTATCACCGCCTGCCACAGAAAATGCCAACGGGAAATTACTTGCGCCAAAGACACCAACTGGTCCCAATGCCTTTTGCATACTGCGAATATCAACCTTTGGCAGAGGCTGCCGATCTGGTTGAGCTACATCGATCCGGGCATCCAGCCAGGAACCTTCCCGCAGTAAACCAGCAAATAACTTCAACTGGTTCACGGTTCGACCTCGTTCACCGGTTAATCGTGCTTCCGGTAATCCTGTTTCAGCCATGCAGATTTGAATCAGCTCATCACCTAAAGCTAGAATTTCATCAGAAATAGTTTCCAAAAATTGTGCTTTTTCTTTGCCGCTTTTGTTTCGGTATATTTTGAATGCCTCTTCAGCCTTTTGCACAGCAATATTTACTTCATCCATAGTTGCTTCAAAAAAGACTGTATCCAGTTCTTTTCCGGTTGCTGGATTGACAGATTTGAAAGTTGATTTCCCTTGTGATGATTTATTTTTGCCTATAAAATTTTGTCCGGTTAAAGTCATTTATTCCACCTCATTTACCAATGTTCCGATGTTATCAATAATTATACTTATTTCATCCCCAGTCTGCAGAGTAAACTCGCTGGTAGGCACGATGCCTGTTCCGGTCATTAACATGCTGCCGTAAGGGAATGTACATTCTCTGTATAAAAAGGATGCCAGTTCTTCGAAGCTACGCTTAATCTGATTAATCTCAACATCCCCCGTAAAAACAACCTTACTGACTCTTTTAATTTTCAGATCGATTAGTGTATTCGACGGCAGCGGTTCTTTGGTGACATAAATACAAGGGCCCAATGCGGCACAGGCATCGTAGGTTTTTGCTTGGGGCAGGTATAACGGATTTTCACCTTCGATACTTCGTGAACTCATATCATTGCCAACAGTATAACCTACAATTTTTTCATTGGATGTGATCAACAAAGTTAATTCCGGTTCCGGCACATTCCAGGTTGAATCTCTACGAATGCGTACCTTTTCACCATGCCCAACTACTCGATTAGCATTGGCCTTAAAAAACAATTCGGGACGTTCCGCTTCATAAACATGCTGATAAAAATCACCTCCGCCAGCCTTTTTTGATTCTTCCTGTCTACCCTGTTTGCTGCGCATATAAGTCACGCCACTTGCCCATAATTCCTGCAAACCAATAGGTGCTTCTAATCCGGTATCAATTAAATCCTGTCCATTTCCAATTGGATTATTTTCTTTAGTAATTCTTTCCATTTTATCAAAAAGATGATCATCGTTTACAAAGGAATCCCAGATTTCATTTACAGGATAATAGTTATTATCTTTTTGGATAATAATACAATTTTTGGTTTTAAATAATTTCATTTTCAGACCTGCTTAATTCCACTTATGACAATTATAAATTTATATTTGTATATAAGTTAAGTTAATTAATGCTATCTAATTTAAAATCAAATGTGCAATAAATAAAGTAACTGCTGCGGACGTCCCCATTACAAATGTTCCAAGTGACTGCATCCGGTAACCCATGCGTACATCCATTCCCGACATTTGGGTTACTACCCAGAAAAAACTATCATTAGCATGGGATACCACGGCTGATCCAGCTCCGATGGCAATCACAACCATGGCTTTTTCCAGGCTGTCTGCAAAACCCAATTTATCCATTAATGGTGCCATAATAGACGCTGTAGTAATCAGTGCAACTGTTGATGAACCCTGGGCAGTTTTTATCGCTGCAGCCAGAATAAAAGGCAGCCAGATGCTTAAATTCAATCCGGCCAGCGTATCCCCAAGGACATCAGCTATGCCTGAATTCTGCAGAACTTTTCCAAAAATCCCACCTGCACCTGTTATTAATATGATTGACGCCGCATCGGATAATGACTTCCCTACCCAGCCGGTTGTGGACAGCATTTCTTTTTCCAGTTTTTTCGGCAGAAGCAATGAAAGGAATACACCAATCAAAAGAGCTACAAAAGGCTCACCAATAAATAAAATAAATTCTATAAAAGCACCATTTAATCCATCAACTGCTTTGATTAGTGATCGTAAGACAATTAATAGAATTGGCACAATAACAGGCAGTGATGATTTTAACGCACCTGGTGCATTTGTCGATCGTGTCTTTAACTCGA
>JARRPN010000294.1:0-3680 GCA_037382875.1 Calditrichaceae bacterium
TGGATATGATAAAGAAGATGATGCCTGGTTTTAGTCGCAGCAGGGTCATCTGGAAATCAGCTTTATTTATTTTGGCTTATATTTTTCTGGTTGTTGCGATGGCTGATCCGCAAATTGGGCAGACTGTTGAGGAAGTTAAACGCGAAGGCGTTGATATCGTAGTGGCGCTGGATGTTTCTATGAGTATGATGGCGGAAGACATTTCCCCAAATCGCTTGGAAAAAGCTAAATATGAAGTATCCAAGTTAATCGATATACTGGAAGGTGATCGTATCGGTTTGGTTGCTTTTGCTGGTATTGCCCATGTGCAGTGTCCATTAACGCTGGATTATTCTGCGGCAAAATTGTTTCTGCGTTTAATGGATGTTGATTTGATCCCCCAGCCTGGAACAGCGATAGGCGATGCAATTCGTGAATCAATGAAAGCATTTAATCAAAAAGAGAGAAAACATAAGGTACTTATATTAATTACCGATGGTGAAGATCATGAATCCAAGCCCATAGAAGCAGCTGATGAAGCGGCCGCAGAAGGTATCAAGATTTTTACAATCGGTTTAGGTTCTCCACAAGGAGTTCCAATTCCGCTGTATGATCGGTACGGAAATTCAGCGGGATTTAAAAAAGATAGGGATGGTAATGTAGTAACGACGAAACTGGATGTAACTACGCTGCAAACGATTGCTTTTAATACTGGTGGCGAATATTACATTTCTACAGCTGGTGAGACCGAATTAAGAAAGATATATGAAAAAATAAACGAAATGGAAAAGAAGGAATTAACATCAAAACAATTTTCACAATATGAAGATCGTTTCCAGATTTTTGTTATATTAGCCTTAGTCGTATTAATTATTGAAACTTTTTTACCGATTCGTCTTAGAAAAATAAAACAAGAAAATTATTAAAATGAAGAATTTAGTTTTATTTATCATCATGTTAACTTCTACGATCCCCGTTTTTGGACAGGGTGTGCGTTTAAAAGTGAAAGAGGGTAATGAGCGCTTCAATGAAGAAAAATATGAAGAAGCATTATCTAAATATCAGGATGCCTTGTTGGATGATCCGGTTAATGAAAAAATAATTTTTAATAAAGGCGATGCACTTTATAAATTAAAAAAATATGATGAATCAATCCAGGAATTTCAAAAAGTTGTTGGTAGTGAAGATTTAATGCTCAGTGCTAAAGCACTGCATAATATTGGTAATGCCTATTTTTCCCAGGATAAACTGCAGGAAAGCATTGATGCCTATAAACGTTCATTGGAACTCAATCCTGATGATATGGATACCAAATATAATCTTGAACTGGCAAGAGCTAAACTAAAGGAAATGGCACAAAAACAGCCTCAGCAACAACAGCAGCAACAACAGCAACAACAAAATCAACAAGACCAACAGCAGCAGCAACAGCAAAATCAGGAACAGCAGGATAAGGAACAGGAACAACAGCAACAGGATCAGCAGCAGCAATCAGCTGAAGAACAAAAGCAGCAGGAACGGGAACAACAAGCTCAGCAACAGGATGATAAAGAAAAAATGGATAAGGAAGAGGCTGAACGCATTTTGAACGCTTTAAAAGAAGAAGAGCAGGATTCCCAGGAAAATAAAGCGCCAATAAAAGTTCGCGGACACAGAACAGGAAAAGACTGGTAAAAATGGATAGTACATTTTTAGTAAAGTCTATTTTACTAACAATTCTTTTATTTACAAT
This sequence comes from Calditrichaceae bacterium, assembly GCA_037382875.1. GTDB lineage: Bacteria > Calditrichota > Calditrichia > Calditrichales > Calditrichaceae > JAFGKZ01. The sequence goes on from JARRPN010000294.1 coordinate 1,712, forward strand.
AAGTCTGGCACAGGATGTTAAGCTGACTGCAACGGTCTCAGCTAATGTGTTGACAGTCGACGATCGCTTACAATATTCCGTAGAAGTATCGGGCAAGTCAACATCACTACCTGATGTGGATTTTCCTGATTTTAAAGATTTTTATGTTTTATCCGGTCCTAATACATCAACCAGTATTCAATTTATCAATGGATCAATGACCTCTTCAAAGACACTGTCGTTTATCATGCAGCCAAAAGCAGAGGGAAAATTTACAATCGGTAAAGCTACCATCAAGGTTGATGGAAAAACATATTCATCTGAAGAAATAGCCATAACTGTTCAGAAAGGTTCTGGTAATCAGCAAAAACAACAGCAAAGACCAGAAGTAAAAAATAGGGAAGATCCTGAAGTTTCTGGCAAGGATCTTTTTCTTAAAACAGAAGTCAGTCGCAAAAATGCCTATATCGGTCAGCAGATTACGGTTGAATATAAACTATATTTTCGTGTTAATATCCGTAATTACGAGCGACCCAAACCACCAAAAAACGCAGGATTCTGGACTGAAGATTTAGAAACACCCAAACGTCCACGACAGGAAACGGAAGTTGTGAACGGAATTGCGTATAATGTAGCGACTATTCATAAAATTGCTTTGTTTCCGACACAAGTTGGAGAGCTTACAGTTGATCCCATGCAGATTAAACTGGAAGTTCTGGTGAAAAATCAACGCAGACGCAGTTTCTTCGATAGTTTTTTTGATGATCCTTTCGGTCGTACCGTGCAGAAAACAGTTACCGGAAAACCGATTAAAATTAATGTTAAACCATTGCCTGTCTCAGGCAAGCCGGCAGATTTTAATGGTGCCGTTGGAGATTATCAGTTTGATGTTTCGGTTGATAAAACAGAAACTACTGCTAATGAAGCTATTGCCTTAAAATTAAAATTAAGAGGAAAGGGAAATATCAAATTAATTGAACTGCCTAATCCTGATATTGCCGGTAACATCGAACAATATGATCCAAAACTGTCAACCAACATTGAGAATGCTAACGTCATTTCCGGTTCAAAAACGGCAGAGTACATTTTGATTCCCCGTGCTGAGGGGGAATATGAAATTAAACCGATAAAATTTTCTTATTTTAATCCAAAGACAAAAAAATATAAATCCATAATAAGTAAACCGATACGACTAAAAATCAATAAAGGAACAGGCTCGACAATGGCAGTGGGTACACAAGGCGGGCAATTTACGCGCCAGGAAGTAGCATTGCTTGGCAAGGATATCCGTTTCATTAAGGAATTTACTGAATTCCAGCGTATTGACAGAAAGCCGTATTTATCTTTTGAATTTATCGGAACTTTGTTTCTGGGTATTATTCTCTTTACCGGATTTATATTTTATAACAATTATCAGGTTAAATTAACCGGCAATGAATATCTGGCCAGAAGTCGGCGTGCTGGCAAATATGCATCTAAACAGTTATCGGAAGCAAAAAAGAAAATGTCCTCAGTTGAAGATGGAGAGTTTTATAAAGCAGTTTCTTTGGCATTACAGGGATTTGTACGTGATAAGCTTAATATTGAGCTAACTGATTTTAGTGTGGTTAATGTGCGGGTCGCTCTTGAGAAAAGAAAAATAAATAAAGATGAGATTGACGAATATATTGCTATTTTGGAAGAGAGCGATTTCAGACAGTATGCTAATATCAGCGCGTCGCCTGAGGACAAGATGACTGTTTATAACAAGGCAAAAGATATCTTAACAAAGTTTGAAAAATGGATGTAATTAAAAAAATATTTCTCGTATTGTTTATAAGTGCACAGGCAGTAATAGCAGCAAATTTACATGATGTTTTTGATCAGGGAAACCAATATTATCAGAAAGGTAAATACGAGCTGGCGGTTGAAAGTTATCAAAAAATACTCGACGAGGGATTTGAGAGCGGGCCTTTGTATTTTAATCTTGGTAATGCTTACTATAAACTGA
>JARRPN010000295.1:0-3663 GCA_037382875.1 Calditrichaceae bacterium
GTGACAACTTTGAATTACGGTGTTTACAGGACATCTGATAATGGTACAACCTGGACTGCTGTAAATTCAGGGATGACTAATTTGGATACTCGTGTTTTATCCCTCACTCCGAACGGGAATTTACTTTGCGGAAATATAACAATATCTTTTTGTCAACAAATGAAGGTGAGAATTGGACACAAATTGATCAGGGTATGACAATAAGGACTATCTCAGCATTATTAGCCTTAGATATATCCACCATTTTGGCTGGGACTATGGGAGAAGGATTTTTTCGAACAACAGATAATGGTACAAATTGGACGGCAGTCAATGAGGGCTTCATCAACTCTAATATTCATGATTTGCATATAGTAGCATCAGGAGTAAACTTTCCTATGGGTGCTGTTATAGCCGGTACAGGAAACATGATTTATATATCAACGAATGCAGGTGATTCTTGGGAATTTAGATCATCCGGTATACCTAGTACACGAATTTATAAAGTTGCATCTATTAATAAGGGTGAATATTTATTTACAGCAACATCCTGGGGCCTAGCCAGAAGTATGGATAAAGGTAATACATGGGAAACGCTAAATAATGGTATTCCTGATGACAGATCTTATCGTGCTCTAGCCATAAACAAAAATAATGGTTATATATTTGCAGCTCATTATGGATATGCAGCAACCAATAATGCCAGCGTATATCGTTCTATGGATAACGGCAATAATTGGACAGAAATAAATAACGGCCTATCATTTAATCCATTTACTTCTGTTAATGGAATTGTAATCGCACAGAATGGCGAAATATTTATGGCTACCAAGGATTACAACTCACCACAGGGTATTTATCATTCAGTTGATAACGGCAATAACTGGCAACAAATAAACAACGGTTTTCCATCAACTAATGCGACTAATGCTGAGTGTATTGCAATCGATCCGAAGGATATTGTATATACCAGTCTTGGAAATGAAGGTGTTTATCGATATGATCCTAAGCAAAGCACTTCATGGGAACAAGTCAGTGACGTATACACGCTATCCATCACTTTTAATGACGCAGGACATATATTTTTAGGCACTTCAAATGGTATCAGACGATCCGTTGACGGTGGAGAGACCTGGGAAATGTACAATATAGGTTTTCCACCCAATTCTGATAATTTCATAACATCGATTATTGCGGATAGTACAAATGTACTTTATGCAGGTACGAATGCAACTGGGGTATTTAAAACCACAAATCCTACTACAATTCCAACACCAAATTTAACTGCACCGTATGATAGCGCATTTGCTACACCGCTGGAATTAAATTTGAAATGGGATCTGGTAGCTGAAGCAATAGAATATCAAATACAAGTATCCAATTCACCTGACTTTAATAATCTCATCGTTGATCAAGCTGGATTGACCTCCGGTGAATTCTTGTTATCAGGCTTAGAACATAGCACACAATATTTCTGGCGGGTTAGAGCCTGGAATGGATTTGCAGTGAGTGGTTGGTCAACTGTTTGGATGTTTATGACGGCTCAGAAAGGACCGGATCTGACCAATCCTGCTAATAATTCGATCGATCTCAATACAGAAATTACTTTTTCCTGGACAGGTGTTGAAAATACCATTGGTTATGAACTACAATTATCCTTCACATCCGATTTCAGTACAATTGAATACAGCAAAACGGACATCACTGAGAAACAATTCACAGCCACTGATTTAGTTAACGGCAAAACTTATTTTTGGCGTGTCCGGGGATTGTTTAACGGAGGCATAGAAACTGACTGGTCAGAGGTATTTTCTTTCACAACAATTCGACTGGGCCCTGATCTATCTTATCCTCCTGACAATGAAACCAATATCGCTGTTTTCATAGACTTCAGTTGGAGAGCGGTTAACAATGCTGAAAAATACCAATTGCAAATATCAACCGATCCGCAAATAACGTCTGCAGAATATGACCTTGATACAATTCGAACTACACACTATTTACAACCTTTATTATCACATAATCGGCAATATTTCTGGCGGGTGAGAGCCATCTTTGCTGATGGTTTAAGTGCATGGTCGGAAATAAGAACTTTTACAACATTAAAAGACGGCCCTCTATTAAGTACTCCTGAGAACAACGAGACTGGCATAGGTAATACAGTTAACTTCAATTGGAATAACGTTGCCTCAGCTATTGAGTATCATATCCAGGTGACTACGAAGATGGATTTTAATTCGCCTGAATACGATAAAGACCAAATCGCTTCGACCAGTTATCAGATTGCTAATTTGGGCTATTCAAATACCTATTACTGGCATGTACGAGCTCTGCTTGACAATGGTGATTATACGGATTGGTCAGAAATCCGCAATTTTAGAACCATATTGGCTCCAATCAACTTAGACAGCCCGGAAAACAATATGGTCGATGTTACATTACCTGTAAATTTTATATGGAATGAAGAACAATTTGCTTCCAGCTACTGGCTGCAGATATCACAGTATGATGACTTTAGTGATCTAATGGTATTGGATGAAAATAATATCACTTCAAATACCTATGAAGTTTCTATTTTGGATTTTGATACAAAATATTACTGGCGGGTTGCTGCAATGGATAATGGAGCGGCTGGTGCATGGTCTGATGTATGGCAGTTTGATACAGAGAGCTATCCAAATTCAATAAATGTAAATACTGCTCTTGATTTTCCAACACACAATGAACCCAAAGAATACCAGGCAACCGATTACCGCTTATTTGGATTGCCCGGTGGAAGCGGATTATATTTAAGCGAAGTGTTCGGAGAAAGCGCTGAGAAAGACTGGATAGCCTATACAGATGATTACAATTCCGATAATTCCAGTAATTTTTTCATGAAATACGAACCGGATAATAATCAGTTCAGATTTCATCAGGGAGTAGCCTTTTGGGTAATTTACAGGGGACATCTCAATATTGATCGGGGTATATCGAGTGCGCTGATTAATGATCAAAATCAGGCTTATATTACTTTACACGGTGGCTGGAATATAATAACTAATCCGTTTCCGTTCACTGTTTCCTGGCAGACTGTGTGTGATGTTAACGAATTGGGTTCACCACCACTATACAGATATGATGGCAGTTTCAACAATTCAACCATGCTCGAACCTTACCAGGGATACTACTTTGATAATCCGGATGACAGATCGGACATATTTGTTCCTTATATTGAATCCATACCAAAGGTTGCAAAAAATACAACTGACCTAACCTGGCAATTAAATATTACTTTAAATTCCGGAAAATTTGAAGATGCTTCCACATGGCTGGGTCTCTCAAATTTTGCCAAACCTGAAATTGATAAATTTGATTATCGCAAACCAAGAGCAATTGGTTCAGTACCGAGAGTCTATTTTGACCGATCTGATTGGGGAAAGAAATGGGCCAGTATGGGCAGTGATGTACGACCAAAAATTGAGGATAGAGAAATATGGGATTTTGATGTTGATGCACCTGCAGGTCAAACGGCACGATTGTCTTTTCCAGACATTGAAAATATACCGGCTGAATATGAAGTTTATCTTATCGATAGAAGTAAATTACGAAGTATTAATTTGAGACTGGAAAGAAATTATACGTTCACACCAGTCACAAATCATTCTAAATTTGCCATCATTATTGGTAGCCAGGCTGCCGTAG
>JARRPN010000296.1:0-3662 GCA_037382875.1 Calditrichaceae bacterium
AAATCACCGCCCTCATCACCACACTGACGGATTTCACCATATTGAGGCACCTGTTGAATTGGACTATTGTTTATGACGGCTGTCCTAAAACTTGTAAAAAGTTGTTCTGATGACAGGTATTTTTCATTATTATCATGAAGCCTTTTAGATAAATATTCAACGAAAACACTGTGATCCGGAACTTCTTTTAAGGTACCGCTTGTCATGGCTTTACGGCTTGGTAATTTATACAATTCATTTACAGCTGGTGGTACATCGCTGAAAGCATTACGTGTTTTAAAGATACCTCCACTGAAACATGCATCTGTTACCAGAAGAGTATGATTACTTTGTATGCCTCGGATGTAATCTACAATTGTACTATTGGATATCCACTGTGTACGGCTTCCCTTAGTTGCATTGCTTGGAAGCCAATAACCTTGTTGAAATTTTTCATCCCAATAACCATGGCCCGCATAAAAAATAAACAAATTATCATTTGCGGAAACTTTTCTACTTAAATCTTCAAAACTCCTCATAACAGTCGCACGATCAGGGTTAGTTAATAAAACAACATCCTGTGGTTCAAAAGTATAATCGCTCACTAATATATTTTTTAAGTTTGTAGCATCTTGTAAGGGTTGATCTAAATCATTAATAGATCTATCGATGTAATCCTGAACGGCAATAATTAAAGCGAAGTATTTCCCATGCTCGATTGAAACTTGTTGTTGAATGGTAGGTTTTGCAGTAATGGGTGCAGAAGCATCGGCTTCTCTTACGATTACGAATGATTTACGTGACGTGTTCTTTTTGGTATCTGTAGCGGTTATTGTAATATTATTTTCACCAACAGCCAGAAGCACTTCAGCCCAGAAATCTCCCCCTGCTTTCAAATTGGCCTCAATCCCGTTAACCAATACCTCAAATACACCACTTGGATCACCTGCCGTACCCTTAATAATAAATGTTTTATCATTATGTTTTGGTTTCATTCCCCTGTTAAGTGGAGGATCGGTCACAACAATAACCGGAGGAGCATTGTCTACAGCCGGAGAACTGACTGTATTTATCACAGGAGAAGTATTATTCTTAACTGCTACCTCGCCTTCTGCTGCTTCACCTTCAGTAACAAGACCGGACATATCAAAATTAATATCCATGGGACGACCTGATTTTCTGGTCCAATAATACCAGGTGTTTTCGGAGGTATTTGGCGTTTTATGCTGTGCAGGAGGTCCATAAGCAATTAAAACCGCTCGTTTGGACATTCCAGGGCTGACTGTACCGGCTAATATATTATCAATCTCGAATTGAGTGAAACCAGCTGTTAATTGCTGAAAATTTTTAGGTTGGATTAATTGATCCTTAAATTCTTCAAATCTCATACCCCGATGATATCTGGGATTAAAAATGACTAAAAATTTCTGGTCCAGCTTCACGGCTCTAAATTGTATTTTATTTCGGCCATGCCGCACATTGTCCACTTCTAAGCCAGCAGGTAGATATTTTCCTTCTTTGTTGTTCAAAGATAATACTTGTCTCGGATTAGTAAACCACAGATTATAACCCAAATACATTTTCTGATCTTGGGCATTAAGTGAAGTCAGGCTGACGAAGTATAAACCAATTAATACAAAAGGAACAAAATGGATATTTCTAAACAGGCGATTCATATTACCTCCTCCATGTTTCTCGCCATGAAATATATATTTAATTTAAAGTGTTTATTAACAAAATTATACGGATAATTAAAATATAACATGAATATTCAATAGTCAATGCAATTCTTATAATTTACTATAATTATTTATCGTCAAAACTGATACAATTATAATATTTTTAGTGTTTTAATGAAATAATATAGATCACATTTTAACGGATAAATATTCGTGACGTTAAATTGATATTAAAATCGTCTCCACTTTTATAATTTGTCCGCCAGGTAAAATCGACTCTGAGAAAAGTAAAAATATTGCCAATAGAACAACCAATTTCCGTCAATGGATTCTCTCTAATCTCGATCTGATTGAATTTTGAATCAGGATTTACAGGACTAAAATTATTATGTATCCATCCTAAATTGCTAAAGACAATAAAATCCAATTTAGTGTTTTTCATAAAAGGTATATGCAACATGCTGTAAATAGTATTTTTAAAATTATTTTCCAGAGAAATTGCCACATATTTATCACCTAAAAACTTATCTGATTTGATCGTTCTGAATAGAATAGGATTACCAAAGCTTCCGTAAGCACCAGCAAGATGAAAATAGTACTGAACAGGTTTATCGCCATCAAGATAGCCACCACTTAACCTGGTATAAAAATGTATAAAAGGTGGATATTGTTTAAAAGTGTTTATAAACAAGTGATAGCGGTTAAAATTGAAATCACTATGTAAAAAGTCTTCCTCACTTCTTAAATAGCTGAAATTGATATCAAAAAAATCCTGGGAAAGGTCCGGTTGCTGTATCCAGCCATAATCAAAATATTTGAGATTATCTGAAATTAGGGTAAACTCAATTGAATTTACAGTGCCATCATCAATAGTAAAAGTGGGGCGATAGGATTTGTCATCAATAAATGGATGCCAATTAATTTGATTGGAGGCTGTCTTCTGATCATTCCAAGCATATTCAACACCCAATTTTAAATGTCTGAAAAATTTATAATCCAGTGCAAGTTTAGCACCTTTATCATAATAATAGTCAGCATAATCATTTTTTGAAAAAAGTGTCTGCCAAGTAATATCTGACCAATTATATTTATAATAAGAATCTAAAAATGCCAGTTGATTATAAAATTGCATACGAATAAAAAATTTGTCCTTATAAAATTTATTTTCCAACCAGAACCGAAATTTAAATCGATTATCTTCCATGCCATGACCCATATTCAGACGCAATCGGTGATTATCGAGTTTTCGTTTTGAATCAAAACCCAAACCTAAGTAATTACCCTCAACACGATTGAAATGGTAAAAATCATAGAATCCAGTTATTAAAATATTATCGAAATTTTGAATCAGTGTCATTACTGATTTTTTAACAAATCCCATGTTTGTTATTACACTGTCTATATGTTGCATGGCTTTTTCTTCTTCCGCATCCAATGGAATAGACTGCATATTATGCCATGATTTTTCCCGTTCTGCCTTAGATAATAATTGATACGATAGAATATTTGTATCAAACTCATGTTTAAAATTATCAATGTTAATTCTGTAATTTGAGATGAGTCCTTGTTGAGTCCAGTATAAAACTGGCAAACCTGGGATATCTAGATCTATGTTGGATCTCATTGTCATTTCAGTCGGAAACCAAAATTGTGATTCATATTGTCTGAATTTTTGGATTATTCTGATATTATTTCGTAACTGTGTCACTATACGATCCTGACCATCCAACTCACAATATACCACAGCAAAATCTTTATTAATAATACTCATCTTACCTGAAAACAGAGGCAATCCCTGAATTTTTGGTTGAAAGGTCATATTAAAAACCATACGATTATTAAAATAAGTTGTATCTACCATCTCAAAATGATAATAGTCCAGTGCTTTTCTACTTAACGGAGTAACCACGCTAAGCTCATCAAACTTTATTGTTTCTTCAAGTAAATTTGGTAATTTTCCAACAGCAAATACATTGGTGATATCAGTAAAATTGGCCGAAGATT
>JARRPN010000297.1:0-7206 GCA_037382875.1 Calditrichaceae bacterium
GTTGGATAAAACTCCAGCTTCACAGTTTTATCCAACAGCACTTTTGAAAATTCAATTAAAAATAATGATGTCAATTTTAGAACAAAAAGTCACCCAACCAACCTAACAAATTCATTGGAAAGATTTTGGAAAGCAACAGAACTGGTTAAAAAATTCAGTGGGCATGATGCAATAAAATATAGTTTTTCTATTCTTGACGCGGTAAGAAACAATACTCAGTGGCAAATAGTATATGATGTCAAAAACCTGAAGGTTTACTACAGAACTAAATCGAAAAGAAAGATTCGGCTCATAAATCTCACTGATTGTGATTTTTCAAGAACTAAAAGCAGAACGATCTGCATTCATGAAAATCCTGAGACTGAAAGTAGCTGGCTTCCTTTTAGTAATTTGAAAAACCAGGAAATGATAAATTCAATATGTGACAGATCTGAATTTATTAACAGTGTTTTAGGTGAAGAAAAAGAGGAAATTGCCAAAAATGATTATAGAACTATAAACTCTGCACTAATTAAAAACTAATCTTCTTCACAATAATCTTGAGTACAAAATCACCCTCGGAAATCACCCCGCAGGGTGATTTTTTTATGATGGATGATATCGATCTTTGAATTGATTATTTAAAGAAATAATTAGCAATGGAAACAATAAATGAAAACAAATTAGCTGGAGAAAAATTCCTGCTGCAAAAAGCTGGAAGAATAGCGGGTATAACATTCCTTTTCAATTTAATCGTACCAACTCTCGGATACGTTTTTATCCAGTCAAAATTATTTGTACAAGGAAATTTGTCCTTAACTGCAGAGAATATTCTTGACAACGAATGGTTGTTTCGCATGGGGATTCTACTTGAAGTTTTCCTGGCAGTTGGATTGGTCACGTTGGGCTATAGTCTGTACGTGTTATTAAAACACCTCAATCCACACCTCGCAATATTTGCATTTATTATAAAAGTAGTGGAAGCATCACTAATGGCGGTGGTGACCTTGATTTCATTTTTTGCGCTGCAACTGCTCATCCACTCAGCCGAAATCAGCATAATAAATAAAAACAGCATTCATGTTTTTGCCGGATTTATTTTTAATCAACACAGCATACTCAATGCTGCCCTGATATTTATCTATGCAATCCTCTCTATTATTCATCCAAGAACAAATTTGATGATGTTGACGCTTCCAAGTTTTCTTTTTGAACTGATTTGTGGAAGTTGGTTATTACTGAAAGGAATATCATCAAAAAATTTAAATCAATAATATTATGAATCTATCTGATTTACTATTAAATAGAAGGTCTGTCAGGAATTATCAGCCGAAACCGGTTCCGATAGATATTATTAAAAATATAATCAACGACAGCATTTTAGCTCCAAGTGCGGGAAATGAGCAACCCTGGAAATTTGTTGTTGTCCGCAACAAGGAAATGATTGACCGTATTTCTGCTGAATGTAAAAAGAATTTTCTGGAACGCATTGGCTCCAATCCAAATGATTATGCGAAAAAGTATGAAAGAATGCTTCAAAATGAGGCCTTTCATATCTTTTACCACGCTCCTGCGGTAGTATTTATTATCGGGGAGACAGGAGTAAAAAACTTGGTTGCTGATTGTGCGTTGGCGGCCGGCTATTTTATGTTTTCGGCTACTTCCAAAGGGCTGGGAACATGCTGGGTAAACTTTGGAACGAAAATCAATGATGCCGGAATGAGAAAAGAACTGGGAATATTGGAGAACCATAAAATTGTTGCTCCTCTCGCAATGGGGTATCCGGTTAAAATACCTGCTGTTCCCTCAAGAAAAGAACCGCAGGTTTTGAAATTAATTAATTAAAAAACGAAAAGCCATGAAAACAAATATAATGCTGGCAGTTGCCTTAATCCTGTTAACGAGCTGCTCTTTTTCTACCTATCCAAAGTACATCACAAATTCTTACCCGGATACAAATCCCAATGAGATTATGATTTATCCAAAAAGTATTGATCAGGAATATGAGATCATAGGAGTAATTGGAACAGAAGTTAAAGGCGACAGTATTATGGCAATTGAACGGATAAAAAAGAAAGCATCGAAACACGGAGCTGATGCGATCATTCACTTCAGCCTAAACCAGATAAATTCTTCTGAACTCACGGGTGGATCAGGTTTAGCTGTAAAATTGGTTGAGGTTGCCGATGTGAAATATTCATTACGCTAATATTATTGCTAAAACGAAAAGAAGCATTTCTTCTAAAAACCAGGCTTTTTTTATTTGCAGGGGAAGTATTATCTTTAAAAAATTCTGCTTTAAACTATTAGTCATTAACCAGATATGCTTCTAACTAAACTACATATTCCGCAATCCAAAGAAAATGTTGTTCACCGACCTGCTTTGTTTGAAAGATTAGATAAAGGATTGACCCGTAAATTAATTCTTGTTTCAGCTACGGCGGGATATGGAAAAACGACGCTTGTTAGTAATTGGATTCATAAACATAATTTCCAAACTGCATGGTATTCCTTAGATGAAGGAGATAATGATCAAGTAGTATTTTTAAAGTATTTATTTAGCAGTGTTCGAAACATAAATAACAGTATTGGTGATAACTCCTTAGAATTACTTAAATCATCAGACACCATTAAAATTAGCTATATTGTTGAGTCATTTATTAATGAACTCTTGCCAATCGAAGAAGATATTCTAATCGTGTTGGATGATTTTCATTTAATTCATAATCAGCAAATTTCAGACATTTTACTTTTCTTGCTGGAGAATAGCCCTAAAAACATTCATTTTGTAATTATTACCCGACAAGATCCACAAATACCTCTTTCCAGAATCAGAAGTCAGAATGAAATCGTTGAGATAAGATCAGCTGAATTAAGTTTCACGAAGAACGATATTGGTGAGTTATTTAACCGAAAACTTAAATTGAGTTTAAGCGATAAAGATATTGACTTACTTAAAAGAAAAACGGAAGGATGGATTGCAGGATTACAGTTGGTGTCTTTGACTTTTAAAGGACAAGATAATATTTCTGAATACATAGAAAAGTTAGCAGGTAACAATAAGTATATTATGGATTACCTTATGGAAGAGATTCTAATTATTCAAAATGATGAAATGCGGGAATTTCTTCTTTGTACATCCATATTTGATCGTTTGTCAGGATCGCTATGTGATGCTGTACTTAAAAAAGAAAATAGTCAGCAATTACTGGAAAAGCTTGATAAAGGAAACATGTTTCTTATTCCTTTGGATAATGAGCGAAAATGGTATCGATATCATCATCTCTTTGCTGATTTATTGATGCAGAGGCTGAACCAAAACTATAATCAACGTATTCAAAGCTTGCATAAAAATGCCGGAATCTGGTTTGAACAAAATGATTATCCTTTATTGGCTATTGAGCATACACTTAAAGCAGGAAATATTAAAAAAGGTCTTGAACTCATTGATGAAATTATTGATCACCTGATAGCAACTTCTCAATACTCCCTGGTATTAAAATTTGCTGATCTTTTTCCTGAGAAAGAGGTTTTTTCAAATTTAAAGTTTGGTGTTATGCATGCATGGACTTTAATAATTGTAGGAAGATTGAATGAAGCCCAAGAGTTTTTAGATAAACTGAATGTTTTGGTTCATGATGAAAATGTCAAAAATAAGAACAAGGTGCTGTTAGGAAGACTTTATACAACCAATACCCTTCTTAAAGATTACATGGGTGATGTAGAAGGTGCTACATCTTTTGCTAATCTATCCATTAACCATTTAAATGATAATGACAATGTTTGGAACTCCTGGGCGTACTATGGAAAGGGATTGTCTGAATTATTGCAGTTCGACCTTGAAAAATGCACGTCTTCATTTTTTACTGGATTGGAGTATGCAACGAATATCGATAATACCTTTCCATAGTACGCCCAGGAGCTCCACCAGGATCTACTTGAAAAATATAAAGCGAAAAAGTATACAGAAGGATTTAAATTTAACCTGTATTCATCCATATTGTATTCCACAATTGGCTTTATATATACCGAACAGGGAAATATAACATCAGGTATCGAAAATGCATTAAAAGGTTATGAACTATCGCAGAACCTGGTGAGTATGTCATTTAAAGGCGTCGGATTATTATTATTGGCTGAAAGTTATTATAAAGCCGGTAAACTAAAGACAGCTCTGGAAACTATTGAAAAGCAGAAGACAAGACTCTTGAACAATTCGAGACATCATTTAGCTGTTTTATCATTTGCTTTAAAGCTAAAGTTGTTTTCACAATTAGGTATGAAAAAAGAAGCTGATTCATTATACAAACAACTAATTAACCCAACAAATGATAATCCAATTGAGTACTTTTTATATGGTATAGCATCTGCACGTTATTTCATTTCTTTTAATAAATACCAAAAAGCGGCGACAATTCTTGAGGAACTATCATTGAAACTCAAGAATAACAAGATAATAGATTTGTTTGCTGAGGTGGAAATAATGAAAGTACAGGTATTCATCAAAACAGGAAAAAATGATGCTGCGATTAACACTATCAGAGAATTGTTAATTCTAACCCAGAATGAAGGATTAGTTAGACTGTATTTGAATGAAGGCATTGAAATTGAAAAGATTATAAAGGAAGTAAAAAAAGAAAAAGCAATTAAGTCAAATGACATTTTAGATGCAATTTCAACCAATTATCTAAACCTTTTGCTAAAGGGATTTGAAAATGAAAAGAAAACGGAAAAATCTTCTTCCGAAAACGTTTTGAGTGCCCGTGAATTGGATACTCTGATATTATTGACCAAAGATTATTCCAACCAGCAAATCGCCGATGAATTGTTTATTTCATTGAATACCGTAAAAACCCACCTGAAAAACATCAACCTAAAACTTGAAGTTGACAACCGCACAAAAGCCGTGGAAAAGGCGAAAGAGCTTGGGCTTGTTTGATTCATATAGTCTTAAAACATTTCTAATAATCAAAATCACCCTCTAAATTCACCCTTGAGGGTGATATATCATCTTCAATCACCATGTACTTTTGATATAGAATTTCACAACATCTTGATAAATCAGTATCAAAAATCAATTATTGACAATTAACTAATTTAATTATAAGGAGTTTAAAGCTATGTTTAAAAAAGAGATACTAGGCGGTCCAAGGTTTCTAATAAGATCAAATCATGCAAATGTAGTGATGTATGGTGTATTTGAAACTGCTATTTCAAATGATGCATTAAAAAATGCAGTTCTTTTGTTATCTGATAAGCACAAACTTTTGGATTGCCATATTCAAACTGAAAAGGAAAACAAGGCATACTATGTAATTGACAAAAAATTATCTCCCGAAATTAATACGTCAAAATCCAAAGACATAAACGAGATAGTAATAAACGAACTTAAACATCGGTTTGATCTTGAAAAAGGCCCCTTAATTAGATTCACCCTCTTAAACCAAAAAAGCCTGATAATAAACTGTCATCATGCTATTTGTGACGGAAAGTCTCTTGTATATCTTTTAAAAGATATAACGAAAATATTAGCGGGAGAGAAAATTAAGATAGAACAAAAGATGCCTGTTTTTCTTGAACTGGAAAATATTCCACAAAAGGTGGGCAATCCAATTTCTAAATTTTTCATTGGCTTAATGAACAAAAAGTGCAGCAAAGAGACAGTTAGTTTTTCAAATCAATTATCTCAGGAACTGCATACTGATTATTGGAAGGGATACAAACCTCAAGTTATCCAATTTAAATTCTCAAAAGAAGAAACAGCAAATATTATTTCAAAATGCAAACAAAATAATGTTACAGTTAATTCAGGACTGGTGGCTGCCATCTTATATGCAGAAAATCAAGTATTCGGGAAAAAAGACAATTCAAGCAAAGTTATAATTACCGACAATCTAAGAACTTATCTTAAAGATCAACCAGGTGAAAACTTAGGATATTTTGTTTCAACTCTGAAACCCGATCTGGAATACAACGGGAAAAAAACTTTCTGGGAGAACGCACAAATAACCAATAAAAAAATTAAGCGACTTTTAGAAAAAGATATTTTAAAAAATCAAGTGGTAGATTTGTTTAGTCCAAAATTGTTAGATATGGTGATGCTAAATTTATTCGGACAAAGAGAAGATAAACTAGCTCAAAAAATAATAAAAAAAGCGGGAATGTATAAAAACTATGCAACGTTTACGATTGCAAATTTAGGACTGATAAAACAAAGTGATGATCCAGGAAAGATTAAGTTAAAAGAATTGTTCGGTCCGTTTGCGATTTCAGAAGCAATGGAGAAATATATAAGCGTTCTGACAATCAATAATCAACTTCATTTTTCAATATGCTTTAATGAAAACAACGTTAGTAAAGAATCAATCCATAAAATGAGAAAGTTAATATTACAAACATTTGAAAAGGCAAAAGAACTTGTACTTGTTTGATTTATAACAAAAGTGCCGAAAAAAGGGAGAAGCATCCATTAATTTAGTTCTTTTTATAACATGATTGTTTTAAGGTAGGAACATGATTTTTTTAGTTTTGGGTTGAAGTATTATCTTTAGATTTCAATTACCGATATGCTTCTAACTAAACTTCATATCCCGCAACCCAAAGAGAATGTAGTTCACCGATCTGCTTTATTTGAAATATTAGATGAAGGATTAACCCGGAAATTAATTCTTGTATCCGCACCTGCCGGTTATGGAAAAACAACGCTTGTTGTAGATTGGATTTACACTAAAAAACTTCCATCGGTTTGGTATTCGTTGGATGATAGTGACAATATTTTTACCTCGTTTCTAAGTTATCTGATAACTGGCTTGCAGACTATCGAAAGTAAAATAGGTGAAACCATTCAGCCGCTCCTTAAAACTTCTGCTACTCTTTCGTCGGAAAAATTAACTGAGATATTAGTAAATGATTTGATTCAGTCAAATAAGGTATTCATTTTAGTGTTTGATGATTTTCATTACATTCATCAAAAAGAGATAATCCAATTCATCAACTATTTTGTGCGTTTTTTACCGGAGAATTTACACATCACCATTATCACAAGAAGCGATCCTCCCATTCAACTTTCAAAATTGCGTAGCAAACAACAATTGGTTGAGTTGAGAATTGATGATTTGAGTTTTTCTGCAGGAGATACCAATGAATTTTTTAACAGAACACATAATATCAGCTTAAAAGAAGAAGATGCCAGTTTTCTTCAAACCAAAACGGAGGGTTGGATATCAG
>JARRPN010000298.1:0-4267 GCA_037382875.1 Calditrichaceae bacterium
CCCATGATCCGTATGGCCGATGGTCCTGTAGGTGTTCGTAATTATGGAGAATCGACAGCTTACCCTGCTTCCATTGGACTGGCCGCTTCGTTTAATACAGATCTTGCACAAAAAGTTGGAACATCAATTGGCAAAGAAGCCCGGGCCAAAAATGTGCATATTATGCTGGGCCCTGCCATGAATATTCATCGTGGTCCAATGTGTGGTAGAAATTTTGAATATCTCGGTGAGGATCATTTTTTGGCTGGAGAGATTGCATCGAATTTTATTATCGGTTTACAGAATGAAGGCGTAATGGCTACAGCCAAACATTATGTGGCTAATTACCAGGATTTTGCCCGTCACACAGTTAGTTCGGATATGGATGAGAGAACGCTTCGCGAGATCTATTTACCCGCATTTAAAGCCTGTGTTCATAAAGGGAAGGTAGCTTCTGTAATGACTGCCTACAATCTGGTAAATGGCATCCACTGTTCTCAACATGATTTTCTTAATAATGTTATTCTGAAAAAAGAATGGGGATTTGAAGGTTTCATCATGTCAGACTGGACATCAACTTATGATGCGGTTGGAGCTGCAAATGGCGGCCTGGACCTGGAAATGCCATATGCGAAATTCATGAACAGAGACAGCTTGTTACCTGCTATCGAAAAAGGATTAGTCTCGGTATCTACTATCGATGATAAAGTTAAACGACCTGCTATCGAAAAAGGATTAGTCTCGGTATCTACTATCGATGATAAAGTTAAACGGATGCTCAGAATGATAATCAAATTCGGGTATCTTGATAATCCGAATCCGGCAAAAGAGACCGATTTAAATCAGCAAGCATGTTCGGAAATCGCTCTTGATGTTGCAAGAGAAGGCATTGTTTTATTGAAGAATAAAAATATCCTGCCACTGGATAAGAATAAAATCAAAACAATAGCTGTAGTCGGACCGAATGCAGAACCAGCTGTAACCGGTGGCGGTGGAAGTTCACATGTTAATCCCATCCACACTATATCTCTTAAAAAAGGTTTAGAAGAATTAGTCGGAGATGATATAAAAATTCTCTATTCATCCGGTCCATTTGAACAGGTTTCTGATGACTTCTATAAGAATAACAATAATTTTTATAATGTGACGGATCAGGGCAAAATACAAGGATTAAAAGCTGAAATTTTTAACAACAAAAATTTGGAGAATAGCCCTGTTACAACCAGAGTTGATAAAGTCATTGACTTCTCTTTTGGTAAGTATATTGCAGATAGCATTCTATGTCAGAATGTTTCTGTAAGATGGACTGGCAAAATCCAGGCTAATGAATCCGGAAAATATAAATTTGTATTGAGCGGAGATGATGGATACAAACTTTATATTGATGATAAACTTATGATTGATGAATGGCAGGATCAATCAGAGAAGACGACATCAAAGATTATAAATATTGAAGCAAATAAAGAGTATGATATTCTTCTGGAATTTTATCAGGGCGGGGGTAGTGCCAGTTTTAGATTTGGATACGCAAAATATGATCCGGTTTTAGACAATGAGGTCTATGATTATGCAAAAAAAGCAGATGCAGTCGTTATTGCCGTTGGTTTTAGAAAAAATACAGAGAGTGAAGGTTTTGACAGAACTTTTGAATTACCCAAGGGTCAGGAAACATTTCTAAATAAAATTCTGGCTCTCAATAAAAACTCTGTCGTTGTATTGTTTTGCGGTGGTAATGTGGCTATGCAATCTTGGCTTCCAAAAACCGCTGCCTTGCTTCATGCTTTCTATCCGGGACAAGAAGGCGGACAAGCTCTGGCTGAAATAATTTTCGGTGAAACTAATCCATCAGGAAAATTACCGGTATCTTTTGAGAAAAAATGGGAAGATAATCCCACGGTCAATAGCTATTTTGATGAGGATGGTGATAAAAAAGTATTTTTCTCAGAGGGTGTCTTTTTAGGCTACCGTTATTATGATACTAAAAAAGTTGAACCGCAATTTCCTTTCGGTTTTGGACTTTCCTATACAACATTTGACTATTCTGATTGTGATATTATACAAAATGCAGATACCACATATACGGTTAAAGTCAGTATAAAAAATACCGGTAAATTATATGGAAAAGAAAGTGTTCAGGTGTATGTCTCTGATCTGGAAAGTAGTGTGGAACGACCAGTAAAAGAATTAAAAGGATTTGGTAAAATTGGATTGAATGCCGGTGAAGAAGGGCAGGTTGAAATAACGGTTCCTAAAACTGCTTTTTCATTTTTTAGTGAAGAAAAGGGTAAATGGATTATTGAACCCGGAGAATTTGAAATTTTGGTTGGTGCTTCATCTAGAGATATTAAATTCATTAAAAAGATAAAAATATAAAGACTATGACTGCTATTTATATCAATATTTATAGATTAAAGTAATTTAAAAGACATATGTATGATTAAAGAAATTAAGGAAAAATTATCAGAGACTAATGATTTTATAGCAAATCATTTTTGGCCATTGTTAATTATTTTCACGCCCATATTTGGCGTCTATGAAATATTAAAAATAGTTATATATAGATTTCTTTGGGATAATATTTTTGTTAGTTATACAGTTGTTATTTTTATTATAAACTTTATCTTCAACGGTTTATTAGTATTAATGGTTATCTTTGTAATTGATCAAATTTATCATAAGAAGAAATTTTCTTTCTCCGATATAAAAAGTTTTATAATAAAATATTTTGTAATGGTTTCTTTTAGCGTATTTATAATTGGGATTTTAGTTCAAATTGGTTTTCTTTTGTTGATTGTACCTGGAATTTATATAATGGCCAGACTGGCAATTGTTCCTTATTTACAAAGTCTTGACGGTATCAAACTAAAAGAATCATTTCAGCTGAGTTATGAGTTAAGTAAAAATAATGCATGGGTGATATTTATTTGTACATCTATTATATTTATTCCAATTTTAATCTTTCTATTAATACAAAGAGGTGTGTCCAATCAATTAGTCTATTCACTATTGTCAATTCTTCTTCACCTAATTTATATAGCGGAAGTAGTGCTCATTTATCATTTTTATATTGATATAAAGGAAAATATGAGAGCATTCTTTAGTAGTAAAAATAATTCTGAATAAACATTTTGGGGGGTTATTAGTAGTTCACAATATATTCATCATAGCAAAGTAATATTAATAAAATAAATGTTTATTTAACCCCCTTGAACCGTTTCAATTGTTTTAAGTAATATTCAATTCATCACTGGATTGTCGCAGATAAATTTAATATATTCACCCTAGGAATTAGCAACTTTTTACATCCGCAAGCTGGATAATTACTGATATATTTAAATTGAAAGTATTTGAAGGAGGTAAGTAAATGAGCTTTCCTGGTCTTACTATCATCGGTGAATCCATTAACGACTCGGTCCCATCTACTCATACTCTATTTGAGGAAAACAATATTGACGGTATCATTGAACTGGCCAATTTTCAGGCCAATAAGGGTGCTGAATATATCGATGTTAATATTGGGCTGCGTTCACCTGAATTTATGGCTGACGTTGTAAAAAAGATTCAGGACCATATCACACTACCTCTTTCCATAGATACACCGGATCCTGCTATAGCATCTGCTGGTCTGGAAGCATATGACCAAAATCGTGCCGGAGGTAAAAAACCCATATTAAATTCAATTTCTGAAGCACGACTGGAAATGTTTGATATTTATAAAAAACAACCTTTCATTCCCATCATGCTGATCACCGAAGGCGTGGATGAAAAAGGTGAATCGAAGATGAATAAAACCGCTGAGGAAACTATCGTTACAGCCCATTCTATGGTTAAAAAAGCCCGTGAGCGTATCGGGAAGGTATCAAACACCGAACTCATTCTAGATCCGGGTATTGTGCCCATTGGGAGTGATTCGGAAGGTAACTTTAAACGGCTTATGCAATCAATAAAAATGATTCATGATGAAAAAGACTTTTCCGGCATTAATATGTCCGCAGGTTTAAGTAATTTCACCGTAATGCTTCCGCCTAAAAAGGCTGATGGCTCACCCGTAAAAGGACCTCTGGAAAGTGCTTTTTTAACGATGGCGATGCCGCTTGGTTTTAATATGATCATTGGATCAGTGCGGCGTAAATATAAAATATTGGAAGATGATCATCCGGCCATGCAATGTTTAAAAGATATTCTGGAAATGGATGGATATGATGTCATCATGCGCGTGATGAATTATTATTCCTGATAGGTTTTTGAAATGGAAAAACAACCATTAAAGGATTTAATTACATATAAT
>JARRPN010000299.1:0-5138 GCA_037382875.1 Calditrichaceae bacterium
GGGTAGCTATGTCCATTTTTGGCACAGGCTGGGGCGATTTAAGTACAAATACAGTTGTGCAATGGCTGATCAGTTTTGCGGAAGAACATGAAAAACCAGTGATGTTGGCTGAAACAGCAGCTATTAAAAATGATCCAAATGATCCAAATTGGCACATTAAGGATACCGTATGGTTTGATCATGTTTTTTCTTTAATTAACGATAATAATGCGGTAAAAGCATTCACTTATATCAATGTGGACTGGGGATCAGACGATCCATGGGGAGATACCAGAATTCAGGCAGCACCCGATTATATAATTAATTATTGGCGCAATAAAATAGAAACTTTTGTCCATGCAGATGACGAACTATATTCAATTATAAATTATGAAGAATGAAAAAAGAGCAATGGTTTAAAATATCACTTGTTTTTCTTCCAGTCATTATTCTGGTATTAATGGAAATTTTTCTCAGAATTTTTGATTTGTTCACTCCTGAACCTTTATTCATTCCCGTCAAAAAGAATAAAACTGAATTATTTCAATTAAATCCGGGTGTTGCTAACAGGTACTTCAACAAAAACCAGACGATGGTTCCAAATTTATTCCCATCCACATTTAATCAAAAGAAGAATGCCGGGACTATTCGTATTTTTTGCCTGGGTGGATCGACAACTGCAGGCTTTCCATTTCATCATCAAATTCCATTTCCTTTTCAGCTTCAAAAAATATTAAAAGCACGTTTTCCTATGTCCAATTTTGAGGTCATTAACATTGGTATCTCAGCTATTAACAGTTACACAGTACTTGATTTCATACCAGAGGTAATCTCTGTTGAGCCAGATTATATTATTATTTATATGGGACATAATGAATTTTATGGAGCATACGGAAGCGCCTCAACTATGTCAGGGGGCTTAAGTGGGGGATTGATAAGATTCTATCTTAAATTGAAAAAATTTCATCTCATCACCATGTTAGAAAGAACAGTGCATTTATTTGCTGATAAATCTGAAGCAAATGATCAGGACAAAACGTTAATGGAACTGGTTATCCGTGATACAGATATAGAATATGACTCGGATATTTATAATGAAACCATCCAGAACTTTGAAGAAAATTTACAACAAATAATTAATCTTTGTAATGAAGAAAATATTCCAGTAATTATAGGAAATCTGGTTTGCAATTTAAAGGACCAACCGCCATTCCAAAGTTCAAAAAGGACAAATGAATCAAACACACAGAGAAAAAATTTTAAACCAATAATTGATTCAATTAGGTCAATTCCACTGAATGATAGACTAAGAAAAATAGCAAAATACGCAAAAGAAAAGAATTTTGAGGCGGATACCTATTATAAATTGGCTAAGGGCATACTGGCATTGGGTGATTCTACTTCAGCAAGATACTGTTATTCAAGAGCCAGAGACATGGATTTGATAAGATTCCGGGCATCTGCTGAACTGAATCTTATAATAGATAGCTTTTCTAATAAAGATGTTACATTGGTTAATATTGATTCTGTTTTTAAAGCTAACGCCAATATGGTATCCCCGGTAATGACTTGTTTGTGGATCATCTTCATCCTACTCCAAAAGGATATTACTTAATGGCAAAATCATTTGCAAAAGCTATAGAAATTGACTCAAAGGAAAATAGTAATGAATCTTATCCTGATGATATTCTCCAAGTTACGGATCTGGATATGGATATGGGTTTAATAAAAGTATACAAATTAAAGCACCGTTGGCCATTTGCTAACAAGATATTCAACTTTAAAAATTATCAACCTTATGGAGAAATCAAGGCAGCAGAAATTGCCTATGATTATATATTTAATCATTATAATTGGACCAAAGCTCATTATCAAATGGCAGAATATTTTATTTCTAAGAATAATATTCCAAAAGCTAGAGAAGAATATGAAGTGGTTTGTTATTTTTATAATGAACTAGCTGATCCCCTTTTCAAGATTGGTGAAACATATACGGTGGAGAGAAATTGGATTGGAGCAGAGTTATATTATAAAAAAGCTCTTGCTAAGACGAAGGACAAAGGATTAATTTATAAAGATTTAGCAAAAGTACAATGGAAACAAAATAAAATGGTTGAAGCAGTTAATAATATTCAACATGCTATTGTGCAATTTAATAACGATATAGAACAGCAAACACAGGCTAAATTTATATTGGCCAATATACTTATTGATATGAAAAGGCCAAACGATTCTATAATGGTTTTAAAAGATCTACTGAAATATATACCAAATTATCAACCCGCCATTCATCTACTTAAACAATTAAATTCTGACTAGAAAACTACAAATTAAATATATTTCTTAAAGTCTGTTTAAAGCATACCTGAACTTAAAATGTTACCAAAAAAATTATTATCTCATCTATTCTTAATCATACATATTAAAAAAATTCATCCTGATAAGTGCATAAAAATATAATTAGTTAGATCAAGTCTCTAAAAATAATAATAAAAATTTAAGTTGACCTTTGAATTTTTAATCATTATGTTACCGGTAACATATTTAAAGATTCCCAGCTTAAATAATAGAAGAAACTAAAAAAACTGGTATGAAACTCACAATTCAAGATATAGCTAAAAAAGCAGAAGTATCCAAAATGACCGTATCCAGGGTGTTGAGTGGGAAGGGTCATGTAAAGAAGGAAACTGCTGAGCGTATTCAGAATATTATTCGTGAGCTTAATTATGAACCTAATTTTATTGCCAGAAGTTTATCAAGTAAGCAGAGTATGATCTTAGGTGTTATTATTTTTAAAACACCAACATCAATTATCGATGAATATGTTGCTCAAGTCTTTTCTGGTATTGTAGACAATTCTGAAATTCAGCAATATCGTATAATGGTTTTACCAGTGGATAGGGATGGAGGTGATGAGAATGAGTACTTAAAGATTGCCCGAACCAACATGTTGGATGGATTAATTTTTATCAGATCAAGAATAAACGATCCAAAATTAGATGCTCTGGCAAAATCAGGTTTTCCATTTGTTTTAGTAAATTTCAAAAAATTTTCACCACACTATAATTTTGTTGATACAGAAAACTATAAAGGTGCTGTGCTAGCTATGGAACATTTGATAAATAGGGGATACAAAAAGATAGTTTTCCTGTCTGGCAATTTGTTTGAAACCAATGCGCGCGATCGATTTAAGGCATACCAAGATACCCTTAAAAAATATGATCTTGAATATAATGAAGGATGGGTGGTTCCCACCGAATTCGATGAAGACGACGCATATTTAAAAACTGAACAACTTTTAAAATGCGATCATAGACCAACTGCAATTTTTGCTGCAAGTGATTATATTGCCATTGGCGCGATGAGAAGAATAAGGGAAATGGGATTAACCATCCCAAATGACATTGCTATTATCGGGTTTGATGATATTGAACTTGCTTCACATATCCAGCCTAAACTAACTACAGTTCGTCAACCCTTGCATGAATTAGGACAAAATGCCGGACAAATACTTCTGGATATTATTACCGGAAAGCGGAAAGGACCAGTTCATAAAATGCTAAAAACAACGCTTATAGAACGTGAATCGTGTTAATGGAAATGAAAAAGAATTACTTAAATCTGCATCTAAGTTTGTATTATGTACTCTTAAACTGAGGTAGGTTACTTTTGTGGATAGAAAGAATTAATTTAACTGTTTAAAGTTCATCTTTGATTGACTGATAAGAATTTCAGTATATTAAATTTTAATTTGAAATGTTTTATTAACTTTTTAGGAGGAAGATTTATGAACAAATATTTATTTCTATTATCTTTTTTAATGTTGATTCCAATATCAATATTTGCTCAATCAGTTGAACAAGTAGTTCAGAGCTTCGATACTGAATTAGATACCAGTTATTTCACTGAAGAAATATCTGATAATGCTGATACGGCGCTAAGTTTTATACATTGGGGGCTTGAGACAAGTGACGTGCATTCAGGAGAGGGTGCATTGAGTTTTGATTATAGTGCACATAATATTGAATCTTGGGGTGGTTATGCAAAATTAGAGCATATGGCTCCGGATTCTCAGGTATATGATTGGAGTGGTTGGGACTCCATTAGTTTCTGGTATAACAATGTGACTCCAGCATCCATTGCTAGCCGTGTTCATATACGTTTTGAAGTATATGATGTAAGCGATGTACCTGATACAACAAGTAGTGCACAGGATATGGAATTCTTTTATTCATTCCAAAATGAGATACTGGATGCAGCTCCTGGTTGGAATGAATTTACAATAAAACTTGAAGAAACGGATGCAATGGATGGCTCCACTTTCAACCTTCTCGACTGGGCTGGTAAACAGGATGGTAATGGTATACTGGATCTCGATAAGATTAAAGGTTGGGCATTTGAAGTATCAATAAATGGTAGCGGGAATGGTGATTACGTCACTGGTAAAATTTTGTTTGACCATATTGCCTTGCAGAGCTATAGTGGAAAAAGTCTGATCATATTTAATGGAAGTGTAGTGCCACCGGCAATAAATGCAGGCAAATTTGTCTGGTCAGGAGAAACACTGGACATTCTTGATAAAGGTGGAGAAGATCCTAAAACTAATGCCTTGCGGTTTATAGAGGTAGACGGCTGGACAGGTGCAGGTTATAACATTCCTGCTATAGATTTATCCTCGGAATGGCTTACCGATTCCTTAAAATTTAAAATGAAAGCGGATGTGGGGACGGGGAGCATGCGAATGCAATTTGAAGACGGTACCGCTAAGGTAGGTGCATCATTTTCTCCAACGGCTGATGATGGCGCTTGGCACGAGTATAAATTGGCATTAAAAGATATGACTTATCAGGATGGAACGTCTGGATTTGACACAACGGCCATAACCGTATTTCAATTTATGGAAGAAGGAACAGGGTCAGTGGGCCGTACAATATTGTTTGATTATTTATGGACCGATAATCCAATAATAGATGTTACGCCACCGGATGTACCCACAAATGTACAGGGAATAGCCAATGCATCTGAGTATTACAATGTGGTTGCCTGGACAGATGTTCCTGGCGAAGAGGGTGAAGTTTATAATGTTTACGCCAGCGAATCGGTTATTGATAGTGTAAATGCACCTGGTGTAGAAACTGTTGCCTTAGGTGTTGAAGAAA
>JARRPN010000300.1:0-3612 GCA_037382875.1 Calditrichaceae bacterium
GGCAGAAAAGTAGTAAAATAGATAAAACAAGACAGGGTATAATTTTCTTATACATTTTGATTCTCCCCATATAAAGATTATATGTTTAAATTTTTTGATTGAATTTATTACAAGTTCTACATATTAAATACTAATAATAACTGATTAGGTCTAATACGAATTGGACATTCTATAACATAAAATGGACATATAAGGTAGATATTAAGTTTGAAGTAAAACAAAAATCCATAAATGGAGACAATCATAAAAATACGATTGGCTCACTATTTTACAGGAAATGACAATTATTTAAAAAAGAAGGTTATTTAAATTCGGATGGTAGATGCCCAAATTGATCCCGGAAACATTTGGTAAAATAGGAAAGATTATTAAAGCCAGCTTCAAAAGCAATTTGCGATACGGTTCCAGCGTTCTGGTCAAAGAGCTGTTTTGCCCTTTTTAAGCGCATTAATCGAATAAGCTGAACAGGTGAATGTCCAGTCAATGCCTGTAATTTTCGAGTGAATTGTCGTTGGCTAAGGGGAAAATCCCGTAAAAGCATTTCTACACCAAAGTGAGGATCAGACATGTTTTTCTGAATTACATCATTAATTTTCTGCAGGAACTCATCATCCAAAGAGACTTTCTCTATCTTTTTGGGTTCCAGCAACAATTCCTGCCTGATAGTCTTCTTCAACTTTGCACGTGATTCAATTAAATTATGCACTCTTACTGCCAGTTCTTTTGCATTAAAGGGCTTAGCCATATAGGCATCCGCACCGGTTTTCAAACCTTCAATTCTGTCGTCATCGGTATCCTTAGCTGTCAGCAAAATGATGGGGATATGACTGGTCAACAGATCATTTTTTAAAATATCAGTCAACTGATAACCATCCATTTCCGGCATCATAACATCACTGATGATCAAGTCAGGAAAATGCTCTTTGGCAGACTCAACACCGATGGCGCCGTTTTCAGCTTCTACAATACGATAGTCGTTATCCAAATGATCACGCAAATATTGTCTTACATCCGGATGATCTTCAACAATAAGAACCATTTTTTTATCTGTATTGATTGCATCATCTTCAGTCCTCATTTTATCCGGGACAGTATGGGAAAATTCCGCGAGGGAAACATCCATGTCCATTTTAATATCACTGTCTGCTTTTGTATCTTCAATAATTTCTTCAGATTTAAGATGATTACTGCCCAATGGCAGTATAATATCAAATCGAGTGCCTTCATCAACAGTGCTATCCACCTCTATTTGTCCGTGATGCAGTTCCACCAGCTCTTTTGTTAACGCCAGTCCAATGCCGCTGCCCTGATTAAGCTGTGATTCGGTATTTTTCGCCTGGCTAAAGCGCTCAAATATTAAATCAATGTCCTCAGCCGGAATACCATTACCTGAATCCTGGACACTTATTTTCACCGCTCCATCTGGATAAAAATCAAAATCCTGATTCAAGATTTCGATTGTGACAATAATAAATCCGTATTCCGGTGTAAATTTAAATGCATACGATAATAAATTAAACAATACTTTTTCCAATTTCTCCCGGTCAAAATACAGTTCAATGTCTTCCTCCAATCCAAGAAAGCTTAGATGAATTTTTCTACTTTTAGCCAATGCTGAAAAAGCGTTAATGATCACCCGAACAAAAGGAGTGACAGGCTGCAATGCAGCTTTTAATACCATTCCCCCACTTTCTAACTTAGAAAGATCGAGTAGCTGATTAATTAGCAGCAATAACCTATTTGCATTCTGCAAAATTAATTCAGATGATTTTTTTACATGTTCGTCTTTATTCTGTTCTAAAATTTCTTCAACTGGACCTTTTATAAGTGTAAGTGGTGTACGGAATTCATGAGATATATTAGCAAAAAACCGCGATTTCAGTTCATCCAGTTCTTTAAGTTTTTCCGCCTGTTCATTAAGCTGTAAATTTTTTACTCTGATGTCATTGGTCCGGTCCTCAATTATTTCTTCAAGATGCTTTTTTTCGACCTCCAATTTTAATGATCTAAGTTTAATAAGTCCGAACATTAGCCCAATAATTATAATACCGTATAATCCATAAGCCCACAAAGACCGGTACCAGGGCGGAGCTATTTTGAACGCATAAAACGATTCCTTACTTATCGAATCATAGATGTTCTTCGCTCTTACCCGAAGCAAATATCGACCTTCCGGAATATTAGTATAGATTGCCTTTGGCTCCGAATTCCATTTGGACCAACCTTTATCAAATCCTTCCAGATAATACTGATATTGGTTTGCGTCTTCATAGAAATAATAGGGTACTGAAAAATTAAATCGAAGCGCATTATCCTTATAGTCCAGAACCGAAGCTGAATCCGGTCCAACCATATTTGAATTACCATTAAATATAATGGAATCTGATAAAGTGCTGACACGACGAATCAGGCAGGGAAAATTAATGTCATATTGTTTAGATACATTTATGTCAAATCGATATAGTCCATCCGGACCGCCAAACCAGATAGCATTACGATTCTGAGGATCCGGATAAACACAATAAAATGATAAATTTTTTAATGGTAAAAATGGTTTTATATTCAATTCATACCTGTTCTGTTCTTCAAAAGCAGCTTCACATATTCCTAATCCTGACTTGCTGGATGTAAACATAAATAGGTTTTGTAGAGAATCCATAGCGAGTTCTATAACTGAATAGGTCGTATCATTAAATAACTCATTATATAATTCATGCTGGCTAAACTGACCGCTTCGAGAATCGTATTGCAATAAATGATTAGCATTACCAATAATCAACTGATTGTTAAATAAGAATAAATGATTTTGATCAGAGGGGTAAAATCCATTTGTTTCATCAAAATATTGAATTCGAACATCCTTAATAGAAAAAATTTTTTTCTTAAATTCAACTCTGATGATTGTACTGCCCATGGTTGAAAGCCAAAGCACTCCATCTTTTGTTTGAACCATATCGCGACTTGGCGCATTCTCAAGTAATATTTCACCTTCATCTATCCAACCACCATTTTTATAATAGATAGAGGCCAATCCATTATCAGTTGCAATAAAAATACGATTTGAATCCATAAGTGATTGAAGCATATTATTTCCACCGAATTTACTGATGCGGCTTACTGTTTTATTTTTAACTTCGTACATACCATTATTATAACCGGAAGCTAAAAGAACATCACCGGTAGAGAAAAGTTTGTATGGAATAAATGATTCTATTTTATGGATGTCTGAAAATTCTTTTTTATCAATAAAGTATAATCCAGCAGGTGTCGCAATATATAAAATGCCCTGATGACGTACAATGGATTCTATCGTACCTTCAAGTCCGGTTGTCTCAGGTATTCTAATCAATGGTGACATGGCGTCTATACAGGTTAAGCCATTATTTAAGGCAAGCCACAAGCCGTTTTGGTCATCTGCAAACACATTCCAGATGGTATTCCCAAGTAATCCGTTATTTTTGTTCAAATGGTACAACCATTTTCCGGATCTGTCTATTATAGCAAGGCCATTATCCCTAGATCCGATGGCAATATGGCCATCACCCATTACACAGGCGGACGTAAGCTTATTTTGTCTACTGAATGCATCAGCTTCTGTAGGAAAAGCCTTGA
>JARRPN010000301.1:0-7894 GCA_037382875.1 Calditrichaceae bacterium
AATGCCGATGGCATGCGATGTAGATTCGTTTCGAATTGCGATTGCTATATCAGGCATATCATCACCGTTAAAATCTGCACAAGCAACATCCCGAGGTTCCTGCTCTACAGTAATTACAGAGTCCAGACTTAAAGTAACTGTCTGAGAAA
Source organism: Calditrichaceae bacterium (assembly GCA_037382875.1). GTDB lineage: Bacteria > Calditrichota > Calditrichia > Calditrichales > Calditrichaceae > JAFGKZ01. Next base: position 150 of record JARRPN010000301.1, read on the forward strand.
ATAATGAGCCGGATAACAGTAATGTCAAAAATAGAATTGATGAACATGCTTGAAAAATTTGTTGAAGTTTCATGTGTTTTTTCTCCGTTAGTTAGTATTATTTATTGTTTTTACAAGGAATTTTAATTCGATCACCGGAGTCATCCCAGTAGGTTTCACCATAAGTGTTTTTATTGTAATCCTGTTTAAAGGTCACCAACTGGTATAGCCAGCAGGTGTTATTGCTATTGATTGCAATTTCTGCCCGGATATACCGATAAAGAATAGCCCCGGTAAGTTTATGCCGTTCAATGAACCAGTCTTTATCGATAATTGTAATTTGGTAAATTTGTCCTTTCCACTTTTCACATCCGGATACTTCCAGCATAGATTTCATTTCTCGTTCCAATTCTGGATCAATTTGTTTTGTTTGAGGTAGGTGAATGGAATCAGCTTTAACTATATTTTTATTTGATTTTATGTCGGGGTAATGGCGACGGCACCTTTAAGGCACTCGAATCTCAGCTAATTTGGGGTACAGTCAATGATATCGAAATAACAGATATAAATAAAGATACTTATCAGGATATATTAATCGGGTTGGGTAATATCAGAAGTTGCCATTTACTTTTCATTGAATTTTCCTTATCCAACTTATAATCCATAAAGTTTTGTTATTTGATTTCATTCATTTCTGAGTTATTGTTTTTAGCCGTTGAATTTAATGGATCAATGGTACGTTATATTTTAATAACTGTAAATCGCATGATTATGTGATTTTGATAGAAAACATTTTTATATCAGTCCCGCGAAAGAGGGAATCTATTGAGAAAATCAAATGGATCCCGCATCAAGTGCGGGATGACGGGTATCTATATATTTTTACTTTTAAAGACAGCTTCCGACTGGTTGTGCACATGCAGTTTCTTGTAAACATTGCGAATATGACTGCGGACGGTATCGATACTGATGAATAATTTGTCAGCAATAATCTTATAGCTGTTACCTTCAGCCAGACTGGCGAGGATGTCTTTTTCTCTTTTGGAAAGTCCGTATGTTTCTTTGGACATGGACGATGGGGTTTGTTTGAAAAAAGTAACTACTTTGCGGGCGATGTTGGAGCTCATTGGAGAACCGCCATTGTGAGCGTCTTTAATAGACTCGATAAGTTGAGCAGGCGGCGTCTTCTTTAATAAATAACCGGATGCTCCTGCTTTCAGTGCTTCAAAGACATTTTCTTCATCTTCAAAAACGGTCAGCATTAAAATGGTTGCATCGGATCGTTGTTGAATGATTTTCTTTACGCCTTCAATGTAAACCAATATCCTGCAGAAAAACGTCCGGTTTCAGGTCGGGCAGTGCAGCCAGCATATCTTCACAATTGGTAAATTTTGCCATGCATTCCATGCCATCGGAGGCATTAATAAGCAAACATAATCCTTCGCGGATGGTGTTATTATCTTCGGTTATGAGTACTTTTATCATTTCAAGTCCTGAGTTTTTTAATAAAGATTATGAATCTCTTTAATCATACACAATCGCATGATCATGCTATTAAATATTTTGGCCACTGAAGCACACCGATTAACACCGAGAAAATCTTCCATTTATGTTTCTAATTTGTCTGTAAAATTCCGTATTCTTCGGTGGCTGGAGTAAAAAACCGATTACACTTTTCCTTTAAATTCGATAACAGTGCCATTACCATTACTGCTGGTAATATTTACCTGTCCGCTAATCTTTTCCGCACGTGTTTTCATATTATGCAATCCGTTTCCCGAGGACATCTGATCCGTATCAAATCCTTTTCCATTATCCTTTAATTGAATAGATAGAATCTTTCCGTTTAAAAGAACGGATAATTGAATCTCACTTGCATCACTATATTTTATAGCATTATGGATCGCTTCTTTAAGGATCATGAATAAATTCTGACGATACTCCATTTCCAGATGTACTCTTTGTAAAGCATCCTCATTTTCTGTGCTGAATTGTATACCCTTGGCTTCGAATAGATCGCTAAATGAATCCTTTAAACGGGATATCAAGTCGGTCAATGCATCCTTTTTAGGATTGATTAACCAGACAATATCACTCATGCTTCCTATTAACGATCTGGCTGTAGCACCGATTTTATTTAATTCGGTTTCAAGCAGCGTTTTTGTATCAGGCGGTGTTTTTGCAGCAGCGACCGCACTTAGAATATTTATTTCAGAAAGTCCGGCGCCAATGTCATCATGAAGGTCCGCCGCAATTTTTGTACGCAATCTTTCCAATGCAAGCATCCTTTGAATTCTTAAACGGACAACAACCACTACAGGTGAAATTACGATTAAGAATGAAAGTAGAATAAACCACCAACGTTCCCAGAAGGGTGGAGCAATTGTAAAAGATAATTGTATTGGTTCACTCCAATATCCCCATTCGTTTCCAGCCATTAATTTAAAAGTATAATCTTTATCATCAAGATTGGTGTATTGTACCGATCGATCATCCGTCTCAATCCAGTTTTGATCGATGCCAGACAATCTGTATTTGTATCGTACTTTATCAGGCGAGCATAAATCGATGCCAATAAAAGCAAATTTAAAGTAGTTCTCGTCGTAACTAAAATTCCATTGTCTTTCCAATTTATTGACAGGCAAATTCCGATCATAAAGCTGAAAGCGATTCAGATGCAAAATGGGTGGATTGGTATTGGGTATGCATAAATTAGGATCGAATCGACTGACACCCTTCACAGTTCCAAACCAAAGATAGCCCTGGCTGTCTTTATAATAAGCTCCCTGGTTGCATTCATTACTGGCCAGACCATCACTTTTTCCCATCTTTCTGATGTTAAAAGTACTTTCACTGAATTCAACAATATTTAATCCGTTATCGGCAGTTAAATATAACTTCCCCTGCTCATCTTCGAGGATGCCAAGAATACTGTTATGGGAAAGACCGTTATTAATACTCAAAGTATCCCATTTGCCATTGCGAAAATAGATCATGCCGCGATCATTAGTACCAAAATAAAAATTACCCATCTTATCTTCGTGGAATGACCAGATGGTGTTTCCTTTAAGAAAAAGTGAATCAACTTTGCCGTTCTTTACACGAAATGCACCACCACCATCGGTACCAAAGTAGAGCGATCCATCAGAACTGCGATAAGATGAAACTATGGCATTACTGGTTATGCCATCATCGGTACTGATGATGTCGATTATCTTTTGTCCATTCCAAACATTCACTCCCTCATCATAAGTACCAAAATATATCAATCCATTGGGATCTTCATTGATTGTCCAAATGGAAGGACCGATCAATCCCTGTTCTTTATTTATATTGTGAATTTTTCCCTGATCAATAACATCCACACCCTGTTCATTGGTGCCGACATATATTTTCCCATTCGAGGCTTCATACAAACACAATATCATATCATCACTCAAGCCGGATGATGTATTAAAAATTTTAGAATATCCTTTACCGTATTTAACTAATCCCAAATCTGTGCCAAAATAAAAATCATGATCCTGCGTTTCACAGATTGCCCACACCGTATTATCGGGGAGTCCGCAATCGGTATTGATAGTCTGGAATAAACCCGGGCGATATACATCGACCCCACCGCCATCGGTGCCGATGTAAAAAATGCCATTTCGATCATGATTGACAAACCATACCCAGTTATTCGATAAACCATTCTTTTCATTTAAAACCAATACCGGCCGGTAATTCTCAACAATGGTAAGTCCATTATCTGTGGCCACAAATACCTGGTTAGATTCTCCGGAAGTTATCTGTGTTATGGTTGATCCCGGTAATCCATTTTTAGTATTGAGTTGTTTAATATTGCCTTTGTCATATATATAAACACCATTATTTTGAGTACCTATCCATAAAGCCTGGCGTTCATCTTCGTAAAGAAAGGAAACTTCAATACCGGCTGGAATACTTTTTAGGTCCAATCGTTTTAGCTTTTGATTGCTATATTCAAATATGGTATTGGCTGTTAGTCCGATATACATTTGTCCTTTTGAACCTCTCGCCAGGGCCTGGACACTGTTGGATGACAATCCATTGTCAGCATCGACATTAAAAAATGAAATACCATCATAAATCCATAATCCGGATGTATCTGTGGCAATAAATAGTCGGTTATCATCAGATACTATCATACTATGAATCCAATGATTCAACTGTCGGGGTGTATTTGGAATTTTTATAAATTTATCATTCTTATATTCGACAATGCCTTTTCTGGTAGCGAAAAATATAGTACCATTCGGAAATTCTGCTATCCATTTACAATTATTGTCAGATAAGTTTTCAGGCAGAATAAAATTTTTAAAAGAGATACCATCCCAGCGCGAAATGCCACTGGAAGTGCCGAACCACATATAGCCCTGCTGATCTTCATGAATAAACAAGACCTGCGAGTATACTAAACCATCTTCAATATTCAGATTTTTATGGATAACCACTTGAGCTCTTAAACTTATTACAAATAGAAATAGAAACAGTAAGGCAGCTGAAGACAAGTGTTGTTTAATTTTCATATTTAAAAATCTGGAATATTATCAAAGGTAGTTGTGATAAATATAACAAATTTATTGAAATTGACAAACCACTGGCAATGTTAGCTATAATCTTAGACAGATTAGAATTGTTACTATAAATAAAAAGCCCCGATAAATCGGGGCTGGGAGTTATTACTTAATCAGCATAAGTTTTTTTGTTTGGGAAAATCCGTTATCGCTTTCCAATTTGTAAAAATATATACCGGATGGAAAATTGCTGGCATTCCATTCTACCTTATAATATCCTGCCGATTGTTTTTCGTTAACCAGTGTAACTACTTTTTGGCCCAGAATATTGTAAATGGATAAATCTATGCTTTGTAAGGACGAATGGCGTTGTTGTCGGATTGAAAGGATTGGGATAGTTTTGCATCAATGCGTATTGTTCGAAAAGATCCGAAGAATTATGATCTATTGCAGAGGGAATATCATTCCAGGTGGTGGTTATTTTAATTCCATCAATTACGGCGTCAGGTGGATTATTGGATGCAGTTAATTGTGATAAGATAATATTGGCTATTTCTGACAAATCAGTTCCGGAAACGGTTGTTGCATCCGGTGTGGTTTCAGGCTCCATTAAATTCGGATCAACCCATAACGCTACCTGATCCGATTCTTCAGCATCAAATGTATATTTCATGACAATGAGGTAGGTCGTATTTAGATCATAATCATAACTTGTTGAGGCGATTCCGCTATTTTTGCTGATGCCGAATGCAATTTGATTTGTTGATTCATTTTGTCTGACATATCCCGTTATCCGGGCGCTGAAAATATTACCTCCATCCTGTGTCAGATAGATAAATAAACCACTTCCGGAGACCAATGAAGCTTGCTGCACATTTATCATAAATGATACATATACACTATCACTGGTAATAGCTGTAAATGAATTGCTTACTTCCTGGCCGCCATCAGATTTAAGTAAAGCCGCATTTCCTATCCCTGATAAATCATAGCCGTCAAAATTTAAACCGGGCTGGGTAACTGTAATCGGATCACCATTTCTTATCTGTTCCCAACCAAGATTAGAGAGTGTATCACCGTCATTATATTCAAAGTTTTCAGTAAAAACTATTTGACCTTTACATAAATTATGATATTATATTACAAAGAAAGTAACTAATATTTTTATTTAGAATAACTTTTAAATTCAAATTTTATTGCACCATTAAACATAATTTTTCTTATCCGATATCCCCTGAAATAGTAAATACAAGTTCATTCAAAAAATAGTAACATATTATTTTAGTAATAACATGGATTTACAAATATTTGAACTTTCTGCCTGAAGGTTATAAAAATAAATGCCAGATGAGAACTTGGAACCATTAAAAGTAATCGCATACGTGTTTGGTTCCTGCATTTTATCCACCATTGTTTTGATGAGCTGTCCTTTTATATTGTAGATTTTTAGTGATACTTCACTTTGTTGACCTATAGTATAGCGTATGGTAGTCTTGGGATTAAATGGATTTGGAAAATTTTGTTCTAAATTAAAACCCTGATTATGAGTAGGTTTTGAATTTATTATGTTTGTAGTTAAGTCTTTAACGGATTCCGAAATGAGTATACCAATTTTTTTATCTTCATTATCAAACAAAATAACATGAACAGAGTCAGCGGTTTCAGGTACGGTAGTAGAATCATCCAGAACAAAAGTTTCTAAAGGAGAAACATCATATGCAGCACTGCTGTCTATTATAGATCCCAGACTGTCGGTGAATACAAGTCTTGCTTCGGCTATATGGAATACACCGAATTCACCTGTAAAATGATTTGTATCGAAATCGTATTGAAATGATTTAACAGCACCTGCATTGCTAACAGCGATAATGGGTCCATCCACCTTGGCAGCCCACCAGTCCTCTGTAAAAGTATAGCTACCACTGTCAGCAGGCAAATCAACAATTGGACTCATGACTTCGACTTCCATATATTTTGGCGAATTTTGTACCCAGACTGCAATACGCGCTCCGTCATCGGGATAATCCGCACCTTCGAATATTTGAAATGTCTTTGCGTATGTATAGCCTTCCAGTTCATCAACATAACATATCCAGCCGATATGCGGATCAGCGAATAGTTTTAATTGATCCGGTCTGTACTTAACGCCATAAATACCGGGAGCAACTTCTCCAGCCCAGGCATTTGATTCGCCGCCAGTAGATACACCACTTTCGCCATACTGACTTTCAGGATTAATAGGAAAATATACCCAAAAATTATCATAATCAGCAGACGTTCCGTGCTGGGTAATTGATTGAGTAATATCCCAGACACTCCATTGTTGCTCAGATGAACCTGTATTAATTATTGTTTGTTCCACCTTTACCCGGCTGGTATTTTTATAAAGCGTTGTACGTCTTTGAAACTGAATATCGGGTGCGCGCCATTGTTCAATAGGACTCGTTAATGTCAGGCTGACAGAATCAATTGATGTATCGGCAACAGCCTCATAGTGTCCATAATCCAAAGTCGGCGGTGGAGGCCAGTTACCACCGTTCCATTCAGCTTGCGGTGCTGGCCAGTTTTTAAATCCCCCAAAATTTGGATAGAAGAATCCCGAGGATGATGGTGTATACGTATTTCCAAATTCGCTTTCATTAACATAAATTGATGGGTGCTCATTAAGATTATATTCCATAATGCGTGCGCCAATATCAGGAACTGTGGAAATCGTGATAAGATCATTTTTCATTACCCAGGTGGTATCACATCCCCAGCTATTATAGTTATCAACTGATTCAATGGTAGGTGATTGCTGGGAAAAAGCGAAAATATTTGTTATTATGACAGAATGAAAACCTATGAATCAATTATTAGGTTAAATTGTGAATTTACAGACTAGAGGACGGGTAAAATTTCATTAAATACCATGAAAAAATTTATCACTTTATGCTAATTCTGATTATGCACATCTACAACTTGGTTATTTGTATTTCGCATCCGGCGGAAAAAGTGATTCAGTTCGTACGCATTTAAATAAATATCTTACATTAGAACCGGATGCAGAGGATCGTGACGATACAAAAAATATATTATCTCAACTTAAGCCAGTTTATCAATAATTCTTTTTCACCAATTACAGCTTCGACAATAGTCTAATATATTCTATTAGCTGCATATAGGTATTGGGATTTGAGTATTTAATTAGCTGTCTATTTCTCTTCATTTCAAATAATTTTATCAGAA
>JARRPN010000302.1:0-8585 GCA_037382875.1 Calditrichaceae bacterium
TTTTTCGCCAGAGTCATTGCGGTAGCAATTCCAACAATACCTCCACCTATAATCGTTACATCATATTCTTTCACTTAAATACCCACTATTAAATAAATCATGAAGGAGAAAAACAAATATATAATAAATCAATCAAAGATTAAATGGTGATGTTTACGCCTGCGCCATTTTTTTATTATGATATCGATTGTAATCTTTCAAAGTAATACAATCAAGTTCATCATCTTCAACATAACGCAAATAGACAACATCTCTGAAAATATCCACTTTTTCGACAACTGCTTTACCTTTATTCGTAAATATTTCTGTTTCCAATGACGGAAAGTTTTTTAATGTTGCCTCATAGAAACCATTTTCATAGAGAAGACAGCATTTCAATCGGCCACACACACCGGTCAATTTACATGGATTCAAAGGCAGATGCTGATCTTTGGCATATTGTGTTGAGATGGGTTCAAATTCACGGATGAAACTTGAACAGCATAGCGGTTCACCACAAATTCCTAATCCACCAAGTCGGCGGGCTTCATCACGAACCCCAATCTGACGAAGCTCTATACGTGTCCGATATTTTGCTGCCAAATCTTTAACCAGTTCTCGAAAATCAACCCGTTTATCACTGGTAAAATAGAATGTCAGCTTATTCTGATCATATTGGTACTCAACATCAACCAGCTTCATATTAAGATTGTGCTTTAATATCTTTTCCCGGCAGACCATAAATGCCTGTGCTTCTTTAAGTCGATTTTCTCTAAGCTTCTCAAGGTCATCGTCTTCGGCCAGACGAATAAGATTTTTAGGTTCGCCCTTGATTTCGCTTAAGGTTACAAGCCGGCCTATTTTACTGACCAGACCAAGATCCACTCCTTTATCAGCCTCGACAATCACATAATCGCCCAATTTTACCCTTATATCGTTTGGATTAAAATAATGAACCGCCAGATTTGTCAGTGTTAATGATTGATGTGCGTTCCGCTCAATATCCCGGATTGCTTGTTCAATGAATTCTATGATAGAATTCATGTTAACATTCTTATAATAGTCTGCAAATTTTTCAATTTGTTCTTTGTGATCGATATTAATAATATCACTTTCCTTGTGCATCAATTGATGATAATATGCATCTCTTAACCATAATATTAATAGATCTAAAAAATCAATAATATAATTTTTATCACGTTTTTGGCATAAAAAATCTATAACATTTGCTAGCTCCAGCATCTGGCTCGAAGCTAGAGTTCGTAAATATTTTAATACCTGTTCTCTTTTTTCATCTGAGTTTGAGTTGATTAATTTGAATACTTTTATCAGATTATTCTGGGCAATTTTGATAATCGGCAGCAGATCAAAGTCGACCGTTTTATATTTTTGAACGATGGATTGAATTTCAACTGTTTTGAATGCCGGAAAAAATACAGGCTGACAGCGAGAACGAATGGTATCCAACAAAGCATTACGGTCATTCGCAATCAATATAATCATCAGATCTTTAGGAGGTTCTTCGAGTAGTTTTAAGAATGAATTTGCAGCTTCTCTGGAAAAATATTCACTGCCATCAATGATGAAAAATCGTCTCTTTGCCTCATTTGGGGCATACTTGGCTTCGTTCTTAAACTCACGAATTTTTTCAATTGGAATATTTTTATGGCCTTCGATGTCACTAGAACAATAGGGATTTTTGGATTTTTGTTTTAGAAGGTCAGAAATTGTTTCTGTTTTAGTTTGTTTTGAAACTGGAAATATATACTGGATATCAGGATGACTTAAATTATTGATTTTGACACAGGATGGGCATTCATTACAGGGAATCGAATCTGTATTTGAACAATTCATTGCCTTAGCCAGCTCAAATGCAAAGGCTGCTTTACCACGTCCAGCTTCACCGTAGAATAAATATGCATGAGCCAGGTGGTCGTTTTCTATACCTTTGGTAAAAAAAGATCTTACCCGATCTTGTACAATGCCTTGTGTGAAGAATTCCATCTATGTGATATTATTTGCATACTAATTCGTTTTTATGAGTATAAATATACATAAAAAAATCAAGTTGGCAAAACAGTAGATCAATTATTTTAGTAAATATTGATATAAATCAATTTCATTCATCGTTCTCTTAACAAATGTAGATCGGAACTTTGCTACTAAGGCATCATACAATAAAGTTATGGATTTAATTTGGACAAGTGTTTTATGATGAAATCATTTATTTTTAGAGTAGGAATGGATTTTATTTTTCCCAGTATACTTTCAGCAGCTTTTATATAATTATTTTTAAATAATCTGGAATTGAAAAATGTAATCCTGAGTAGTAACTTGTATAAATTACAATCATATGAAATTAGTTAATTGGTAAATTGCGGAATGGACAAGCGTCAGAAAATTTTATTTTTTGCAATTCTTATCTCTATATTGCTGCATGTAGGACTTTTTTTGCTAATCGATTACAAGGATTTACTGGCGTTTAATTCGAAACCTAAAGAATCCGTTCCTGAAGAAGTAACTATAGTTTTTCCGGAGAATAAACCGCAACCGGAAGATATCCCCCGTGAAATAGTCCAGAATATGAATGAAAACGAAGAAATCCCGGATGCATCTAATTTGTTATCTGACCGAAATTCACGTGCCCGTAATGCTGAACGTAGCGGTGAAATTGGAAACACACCTATGAGTTCAGGTAATGTACCGCTTTCCAATTTATCAACTGCACCCAGTAAACGATCTTTCAAATCATTTACAAATAAACGATTTTCCAGTAAAGCATTAACCGGTGAAACTACTGATGATCCCAGAACACTGGAAGATGCAAGCCAGGGCGAACAACCCCAAAGTATTGAATCCGATGGCAGCAACCAGATGATGGAACAGAAGAAGTTTTCTGTTGAAGATATCGGTGCAATATCATTGAGCACATATCAGTGGGAATGGGCACCTTATATCCATGCGATGAAAAATAAACTGGAACGCGTTTGGTATGCTCCAACCGCGTATTACAAATTAGGATTGATTCATGGTCAGACCGTTATTCGGTATACTGTCGATCGTTCTGGAAATATGACCGATATGGAGGTTTTGTATCAGGAGGGACATAGTTCCCTTGAAACTTCAAGTGTTTCAGCTATAAAAGCTCTATTCCCCTTCCTTCCGTTACCAGAGGATTTCCCTGATGAAACATTAACAATAACAGTAAAATTAATATATCCGAATTTAAGAGCCAGGAGATAACACATGCTTGAACTATTTGAGCGCGCAGGAATTATGATGTATCCGTTAGCATTAGCTTCGCTTATTGCTGTTGCATTTATTATTGAACGAGCCATTTCTTTGCGCAAGAGAAAAATATTAATACCGGAAATTATATCTGTAGTCAGTAATTTCTCGTCACTTAAGGATATCGATTTGGCAAGAACTATTTGTGATAAATATGACGGCCCGCTTTCCAATGTAATTAAGTTGGGTTTGTATAATTACACATTACCAAAACCTGAGATTAAAGAGATTCTTGAAGACCAGGGCCGGCAGGAGACAAGAAAACTGGAACGGGGTCTGGTTGTTCTGGAAACAATTGCAGCCATCGCTCCACTTTTGGGATTGCTTGGAACGGTATTAGGCATGGTAGAGGTATTTGAAGTCATTAAAAATCAGGGCATTGGTCAAACGGCAGCCCTTTCAGGGGGAATATCACAGGCCTTATTAACAACTGTAGCCGGATTGTTTATTGGTATTCCTGTTTTGATTGCCTATAACTACTTTACAAATAAATCGGAAGGACTGGTACTGGATATTGAAAAACATACCAATGATTTAGTCAATAAAATTGTAAACCTCAATTCCGAATCAGATAAAAAATAACATAAAGATTATCGGGAACATTATGAAATTATCCAATAAGAAAAAGCGTAAGGTTACATTGAATCTAACTTCGCTTATCGATGTTTTATTTATTCTGATTATCTTTTTTACGGTTTCATCCACCTTTCTTGAGCAGCCTGGGATTGAATTGAAATTGCCTGAAGCAAAGACTTCCGAGGGGCACACGGCACAAAAGATTATAATTTATGTAGATAAAGATAAAAATATTTTTTTGAATGATGAAATTGTTTCGACCAGCAATCTGATCTCAGAATTGCAAAATCTGGCTAACTTCAAAGAAGATAAGAGTATTGTGCTCAAAGCCGATACAGAAGTATCACATGGGATGGTTATTGAAATAATGGATTTATTACGGCAGCAGGGAATTTATAAAATTGTTGTATCAACCGTAAAACCTTAATGAGAATATAACATGCCTACTAAAAGAGTGATCAACGTTGCATTGCTGGGTTTGGGAAAACTGGGAACGGGTTTTCTGAAAATCTTAAAAGAAAAACAGCAAAAGATTAAAGACGAAACTGGATTTGAATTACGTCTATTTAAACGCGATCGTGCTGTGGATATGTCATTACTCACCACGAATGTGGAAGACATTATCTCAGATAAAACTATAGATATTGCTGTAGATGCCATCGGAGGTATTGAACCGACTTTTACTATTATTAAGCAACTCGTTTCGAATAAGGTACATATCGTATCAGCAAACCGAGCTTTACTTGCATCGAAGATGCATGATCTGGCTGATTTGGCCAATCGAAATAAAATTTATATCCTTCCTGAACCATCATTGGGCGGCAGTATTCCCATCATCAGCGCTATCCAAAGGGATCTCATTGCCAACAAAGTAAATTGTGTAATCGGTATTTTGAGTGGTACCTCAAACTTTATTCTATCAGAAATGAGTAAAACCGGCTCTTCACTTTCAGATGCATTGAAATCACCACAAATACAGGAAATTGCAGAATCCTTATCTATCATTGATTACGAAGGGTCTGATGCAGCACAGAAGGTTTCCATTATTGCCGCAGCTGCATTTGGTATTGATGTAAGTTATTTGCATATTCATGCTGAAGGTATATCATCTGTTTCGGCTGAAGATATTAGCCATGCTTCTAAACTTGGATTTGAAATTAAGTTACTGGCTATTTTAAAAGATCATCCGGATAAATTTGAAATTCGTGTACATCCTACGCTGGTCCCGAAAGACCATCCATTGATTTCGGTTAGAGGACGTTATAATGCATTCTTAATTGAAACTGATTTGATTGGCAACTATATGCTTTATGGCAAGGGGGTCGGAATTGAAGCAACCAGCAGTGTTCTCATAAGAGATATTATCGAAATTGCAAACCTGGTTTATCATTCACCAAGAAAAAGTACTTATCGACTGGACTGGAATGATAAGTCGGTAATGCCAATTGAAGAGATACGCTCATCCTATTATGTACGATTTCCTTGTCATGACAAACCTGGCGTTATCGGTTCCATTGCGACAGTTCTGGGAAATTATGAAATCAATATCGGATCAGCACATGCCGAGGTTGAAAAAGATTCACCGGCAAAAACAGGTTTTGTACATATATTGATTGATGATGCTGTTGAACAAGATGTAATTAGGGCGATAACTGAAATATCAAAACTTGATTTAGTTCGAGATGAAATAAAATTTTTCAGGATATTATGAGGTTTTTATGAATAAAATAAAATTTAAAAATGGTACTGAAATGGTACCATCAAAAATTATAGGTATTGGATTAAACTATGTAAAGCATATAGATGAAATGAAATCTATTAAACAGAAAGAGCCCGTAATATTTTTAAAACCAAACTCGTCTTTGCACGATATATCTTTGCCCATTCCCATTCCTAAAAACAATGGATCAGTCCATCATGAAATTGAACTGGCTGTTTGCATTGGAAAACAAGGCAGCATTCCCATTCCTAAAAACAATGGATCAGTCCATCATGAAATTGAACTGGCTGTTTGCATTGGAAAACAAGGCAGCAACATTCCTGTTGAGTCCGCTGAGGATTATATTTCCGGATTTGGATTGGCATTGGATTTAACTCTCCGTGATATTCAGGGCAAAGCGAAATCTGCGGGATTGCCCTGGGCTATTGCTAAAGGATTTGATCATTCCTGTCCGATTTCATCTTTTGTGGAGAAAGGAATGGTTAAGGATTATAATAATCTAAATATAAAATTTATGTTAAATGGACAGGAACGGCAGAACAGTAGCACGGCAAATATGATTTTTAAAACCAAACTCGTCTTTGCACGATATATCTTTGCCCATTCCCATTCCTAAAAACAATGGATCAGTCCATCATGAAATTGAACTGGCTGTTTGCATTGGAAAACAAGGCAGCACTCGAAGAAGCCTATGAGGTTCTTGAAACTATCGAATCAGAATCCTGGGATGATTTGTCGTCTGAATTAGGAGATTTACTATTACAAATTATCTTCCACAGTGAGATTGCCTCACGGGCTGGTGAATTTGATTTTACGGATGTTGTAGATGGAATAGCAGAAAAACTGGTGCATCGGCATCCTCATGTATTTTCTGATAAACAACTTAATACTGCAAAAGAAGTGCAGGAAAATTGGGAACACACCAAACTAATTAATGAAAACAGGAAATCCATTTTAGCGGGAATTCCCAAATCAGCTCCAGCCCTGCTTCAGGCTCAGCGCATCCAGCAAAAAGCAGCAACCGTTGGATTCGACTGGACAGAAATGATTCCTGTTATTGACAAAATCGATGAAGAATGGCAGGAATTTAAGCAAGCGTTAGAAGATAATGATCAAAAAGAAATGAAAAAAGAATTTGGCGATCTTTTATTTAGCATGGTTAATTTATCTCGTTATTGTAAAATTGTGGCAGAAGATGCTTTAAGGTTAACAAATCAAAAATTTATCCGACGATTTCAATATATCGAAAAACAGTTTGAAAACAATCCTAAATTAATGAAAGAACAATCGCTCGATACCTTAGACCAGCACTGGAATGATGCAAAAAATTTAGAAAATGACTGACTTAGAAAATACATATCTTTCCGGATTATTAAATATAGATAATAACGAGGATCTGATCGATTACAGTACTCAATTTATTAAAAATGAATTGAATTTTGATGATTTTGCCATAATCCACCATCGGACTCATCCTCATCCTTATGAACTTATTTACTCATCTGATTCTGAAATTGAGATGAATAAAATTCAGGATGATATTTTTAAATCCATTGGACAAAAACATAACAGTACTAAAATCAAAGGTAAAAAATATAATTATTACTTTTTTGATTCGATTATGTCCACTGGCAGTGGTGAATTATTCCTTTCTGAACAATCAATTAATAATGATATTGACTCCATATTACATCTCTGGAATTTGCAGGATCAAATATTAAAGAACGTGGTTAATAATAATTTAATCCAAATGAATGAAACGCAGGCTGCACTGGCATCTCAGCTAATGCATGATGTTCAGGCTATTATCAATCTTACAGGTGAAACTGAAAAAAGTGAGCAACTAAGCCGACGTATCGAGTATCAGAAGAAAGTAAATAAAAATTACCTGTTTTGGACCCGCGAATGTGATTTGATGAAAACCACAGTGGCACTTGATGAATTACTGGAATCATCGATGCAAATTGCTGGAATTGAATCATCTATTATAGATTTGCATATTCCTTCCGATTCCATAGATATATCAGTCGATGTAGAATTATTTGCTATGGCATTTAACGAAGTTGTACAAAATGCAATTAATGCTGTTGAGAAGAATTTATCTAAAATAAAGATTAGCGTTTCACAATGTCCATCGACTTCACCTTTCTTCACTAAAGCCTGGACAATTATAAAAGTGAGCGATACAGGAGCTGGAATAAATGACGATTACTTACCTTTTGTAATGAATCCTTTTTTTACGACAAGAAAAGAGAGCGGACATAGTGGATTTGGTTTAACCAATGCAAAAGATGATAAAAACCAAAAAATATTAATTGTTGAAGATAACATTGTCTGGCAGCAAAGTTTTCGTAAATGGCTTGGTTCTGATTATATTTATGAGACCGCTAAAGATACGGATAAAGCAAAACAAATTTTCTCACGTTTTCTACCTGATATTGTTCTTCTTGATTTAGGGTTGCCGCAAGTTGATCAGGGATTAAACGTATTAGATTTTATCATCAGTCAGGGCACAGATGTAAAAGTAATAGTGATCACCTCTTCTGAAGATCACCAGCATGCCCTGGAAGCGCAGAGAAGGGGTGCTACGTCTTATTTTTTTAAGAGTGAAAATATTCGCGATGAAATACCTTTATCAGTTAAACGTGCTTTACGTATGCAATTGCTGGAGCGCCAGAATAGAGATTTGCGCAAGAAGTTAAGCGATTCTCTTCATTTTGATGGTATTATTGCCATTAGCATGCAGATGCAAAAAATATTAAGCCTTGTTGAAAAAATTGCCAGTACGCGTGAGCCAGTTCTTATTACCGGGGAATCCGGTGTTGGAAAAGAAATTATTGCCCAGCATATCCATGAACGAAGCAAGTTTAGGGATAAACCATTTATTGCCATTAATACCGCTGCCCTGCCGGAAAATTTGTTGGAGAATGAATTATTCGGTCATGAAAAAGGTGCATATACCGGTGCTCATGAAATGAAGAAAGGTCAATTTGAGTTAGCTGACGGCGGCACTATATTTTTG
>JARRPN010000302.1:8594-10089 GCA_037382875.1 Calditrichaceae bacterium
GGAACAAAGGAGTACCATGCTAATTTTAGATTGATTACAGCTACAAACAGGGCGCTTGATAAAGAAGTTAAGACAAAAAATTTTCGCGAAGATCTTTATTATCGGCTTAATGTTATCCCGGTTAAAATTCCACCATTACGTGAAAGACCCGATGATGTTCCAGCTTTAATCAACCATTTTGTTGAACGGTATTGTAAGGAAAACCAAATTCCAATTCCCCGCCTCGACACCTCATTAATTGCCTATATGTCCAAATTGCAATGGAAAGGTAATATCCGCCAACTTGAGAACACATTAATACGCATGCTGGTTCTAAATCAAAAAACTCTCACATTAAAAGATATTCCAGAGGATATTCAGGGTCAGGAACATCCTTTTTTACAGGAAGCTTTAAACAGTAAATTGACTCTGGAAGAAATGAATCGCATGTATGTGAACCTGGTTTATGAACACACCGAAAAAAATAAAAAAATAGCTTGTGATTTTCTTGACGTTAATTATCGTACCTTAATGAAACGTCTAAAAAAAGAGTAATTGCATAAAATACAATCCAGTATTTTTATAGAATTGCATAAAATACAATTCCACTATACTTTTATCTGTATAATTCATTATTTTTTAATAAGTTAGCCAACTTTATGCCCTAAGTTCTTTAATTACAATAGATTACAAATTGGTACGCCTGTTGCATTGTTATAAACAAAAATTAATTAGGAATAAACATGAGCTTAGAAAACATATTAGACGGAAACCTGAAAATAAGTTCACTGGACGATGAACAAGGAAGAAGATACTACAGCATTCAATTAGAATTTTCAAAAGATGATGTAGTAGCTGTTTACCGCAACAGTATTGATGAATTGGTTGAGGAGCTGCCACAGATTATTGGTTCTGCTATTCAGGCAAGAATAATAACAGAAAACGTGGTCGCAAATTAAAGGGAGTTATCATGAAGATTTTTATCTGTGAGCAAGACCCATATAAAGCAAAATTAATTCAGGATATCCTGGGTGTCTATAATTATAAAATTGTCACTGTACAAAAACAAGCAGAATTTTTTAAAGAAGCATACCATCAAAAACCTGCCGTTATTGTGATGAATGAGATGTTTGCTCAAAATTCTGATACAGATATGTTGACAAAAATGCGCCAGGATCCGGTTATTTCTTTGATACCGGTAATTTATATTAGTGATAAAAAACCTTCTGAACGAAAAGTTGATGCCATGACCATAGATAATTTAATAGAGTTTGTTCAGGAACCGGTTAAAATTAAAAACCTCAGGCACTATATTGACCGCTGGACAACTTTAAGAAGTTTATATATCAAACATTAGGACTAGAGAAAATTATGGAATCAATATACTTTTTTGTACAAGTAATGATAATAGCGTTTTGGTTTGTGGTTAAGGGAGTTAATGTCAAGGATGACGTATTGTCTTAGGCCTTGGCATGTGCAAGGATTATAAGGCTTTTGTATTCCTAAGGGTCACAAG
>JARRPN010000303.1:0-5328 GCA_037382875.1 Calditrichaceae bacterium
CCCGCAAACACATGATGAAATTGCCGAGCTTGTATTAGCTTACAACAAAATGATCGAAAACATGCGTGAACGTAAAATAATTGATGACCTGAGTAAAAAATTAAGCTCGACTTTTCGTTTAGAGGATTTAATATCTATAATTAATAAGCAGCTTAAAGAAGCAATTAATGCCGGATCCATAAAATTATTTATACCTGAGCAGAATAGTGCCAACACTTTTCGTAAAGTCGCTGACAAAAGCAGTCATGATTTTGGTTCCTTAACTATAGATGATTATTCCACTTTAGATTTCTTATCTGATCATAGTGACGGATTCATTTTAAACGACGCACCTGACTCAGTTCAAATGACATTTAAACAATTTAGTGCACGAAGAACCGACTTAATAGTGCCAATGATACGTAATGGAAAAATCATTGGTATTTTGCTGTTTAATTTGCCTGAAGAAAGAGAAAAATATTCTGATGAAGAACAACATTTTGCTTTATCGCTTTCCTCTCCACTGGGACTCGCACTCGAAAACACTCTACTTTATGATGAACTTAGAGATCAGGAAAGGATGAAGCGTGAGTTGGAAATTGCCCGGGATATTCAACAAAAATTATTACCTAAATCTATGCCGCAAATAAAAGGTTTTGATATAGAAGGATTCTGTCATCCAGCTACGGAGGTTGGTGGAGATTATTTTGATTTCTTTGAATTAAAAGATAGTAAGTTGGGGGTTGTTATTGCTGACGTAAGCGGCAAAGGTACTTCCGCTTCATTTTACATGGCACAGTTAAAAGGTATGATGATGCAATCAGCAATTATGTATGATTCCCCAAAGAAATTTTTAATTGAATTGAACCGGAAGATATATGCAAGTTTAGACAGAAATTTATTTATCACTATGATTTATGGAATACTTGATACTAAGAAGAAAGAACTACTTATTTCCAGAGCTGGCCACAACGCTCTGATTCACATTAAAAATGATAATTCACATACTACGTTTACTCCATCAGGAATTGGCCTAGGATTAGACTCCGGCAAAGTCTTTAAGAAAGAATTGAATGAAATCCGTATAATATTAAAAACACAGGACACATTATTATTTTATACAGATGGTATTATTGAAGCAATGAAACCGGATGGTGAAGAATTTGGGGAAGAACGATTGCTGAATGCACTAATTCAATCGAAGTTATCCAACATTTCTGAGAAAAGAAAAAACATTCAGACTCAATTAGAGACATTCTTAATTGGAAACAAGCCGCAGGATGATATTACTATGATATTAATTGACTGTAATTTTTAGTGATATAATGAAAATCAATGCAACTAATAGAATATAAATACGTAGTTAGGAATCAGAGTTACTTCCAAGATTTAAAAATTAAACACAGGATATAATGATGAAAAAATTCATAATTTTACCTGTATGTATATTTTTAATATTAAATTGTGAATCTGGCGCCAACCGGAAAATTAAGTTAGCATCGATTTCTTCAACTAAAACAAATTCAAAACTCACTTCATCTTCAGTAATTCGTGTTTTACCTCAGGATCAAAGTGCTATCTCAATAATAAATTTTAAAAATAACACAGGTGATCCAGCTTTACAATGGTTAGAGCGAGGATTGGCAGATATGTTTGTAACCGAATTGTCACAATCCCCATATCTTAATATTATTAATATGAAAAATCTTGTTGAGTTGGCTGAGCAGTCCGGTATAAAAGAACAAGAATTAATAAAACCTGCCACTGCTTTAGATATAGCAAGGAAAGCAGATTCTGATTTACTGTTATCCGGTAAATTTTATCAGTTAAATGATAGTATGTATATCGAAGTTGAGTTAAGAGATACACGTTCTCAAAAATTTGTCCGGAAAGAAACAGTTAATGGCCAGGGAATGGAACAGCTTTTTGCAATGGTTGATAATCTATCTGAAAAAGTCCGTTCAAATATCCGTGGTGATCTCGAAGTAGTTCAAACTGATCCGATTAATCTTATCGAAATGACCACCTCAGTTGAGGCATTCAAATGTTATTCCAGTGCGCTTGAGAACAGAGAGAAATTTTTCCATGGTAAATCAGAAGAATGTATTGAACAGGCTGTAGCAGCAGATACCAATTTTGCAGCCGGATATCTGCTAATGGCTGAAATCAAATTAAATCTCGGCAAAAGAGACGACGCTCAACAGGCCGTTGCCCTTGCAAGAAGAAAAATAGCTAAATTATCTAAAGCTCAGAGATATAAACTGGAATTGCTGGAACTTCGATTTGACTATAATCGGGATAAACATATTGCAAAATTAAAAGAAGCTATTGCGGAATTCCCGTCTAACGTTGATTTTCATCTTGAACTGGGTCGGATTTACCGCGAAATCGGTGAATTTGAGGATGCTCTCGAACAATTTGAAATAGTAAAAGAACTTCGACCTAACCAGAAAACAATATATAATGAACTTGGATATATATATGCTTTGCGCCAGGATTACAAAACAGGTTTGGAGTACATTAACATCTATAAAAAAATGGCGCAGGATGAACCCAATCCATTTGACAGTGCCGGAGAAATCTTAATGTTTGCAGGTCGATTGGAAGAAGCAATCCCTCAACTTAAAACGGCTCTTTCTATAGATCCAACCTTCTATCATTCAGCAGAAAAATTAGGTAGAATTTATACTGAACTTGGTGATTATGATAAAGCCATTAAATATTTGAAACTGGCTGCTAAAAATGCTGAAATAGAAAAAATGGCGCAAGTTATCAACTGGCGATTTGTTCAGGCATACTGGAAATCAGGACAAATAGAAAAGTCCCTTCAGACCATTGACGCGATTGAAAAAAATCTATCAGATAAAATTAAGCTGGTGAGTACAGATATAGCCCACTATAGAGCATTTATTTATAATTCTATTGGCGAGGCAGATAAAGCAAATTCGGCTTATCAAAAATGTTTTGATACTTTTGTGGCAAAATCCGATTCAATAACAGACTATCATGATATTGATCGACTTGCCGGTATTTTGATTTCAGCCAATATTGACCCACAGGAAGCAATTTCTTTTCTATCTCAACTTCATGATACAATGAAAGATGATAATTCAAAAGCTTTATTGAATTTAACCATGGGTATTCTGGCATTGAGAGATCAGGATAAGGACTTGGCAAGGAAGTATTTTTCAGAAGATCTAGATACCCAAATTAAACTGATAGTTACTGATCCATATGAAAAATGGAGTAATGTCTGGAAATTTGTATTTAATGTTATTGCTGATGAAAATTCACCGATTGATGCCGATGAATTCAGTGAAAAAGTTCTTAAAATTGCACGTGAGAAGGATAGAGAAGACTTAATGCTTATTGGTAAAATTATTTCTGCTCTGTATTACCAGAAAAGAAACAATAATGAAAAAGCTGAAGAAATCTTTGCAGAAGTTGGCCTTCCTCCTGAAAACAAATGGCAGGTTAGTGGTCCCTACTATGATAAACATTCTTTTAATTATGCACAGACTTTTCAGCCAGAATTGAAACTATGATGGAAATCCAGATAGCCGTCATCAAGGCCATCTCTTATGAATTGCCAGTTGGGTTTATTATTAGGTTTCAATTCTGTCGCATTGGAAGTGATGAATCATTTAAATTATGGCTTAACGATAATCTTGTACTTGGCCGTTACTTAGAAAGCGATATTGCCTTTGATGGTGCGGACGTTAAGGTTGTTCTGCGTCCTGGTTTTAATAAACTTATGATCAAGGTTGTTAACCGTTTCCATGAATGGGGATTTTTGTGCAGAATAACCGATGAAAATGGCAATGGTTTTAAGGATGTTAAGTTCTATCACCCGCAGGAAATTGACCAAACCTACGTAGTAAAATAAAAACTGATCTAAAATTATACTTTATATTGTCTTAAATTGTATTCATGTCTAATTTGGCATGTATGCAATTAATCAAACATAGAATTTATTTACTGTCTATATTATTATTTTCTCCGTCGCTGTATCAGGTTTGTTCAGCTCAGGATTTTGCAATATATAAAAGTCTTGAAAATGACAGCCTTCAATTCAATGGTAAAAGAGCAATGATTTCAGCCGGACTTCTGCTAAGTTGTGTTGGTGTGATAACACTGACTATTGATGAAGCATACTACCAGGATAATCGCGTTAAATTCCGGTTTGCCAAAGATACAGATGGTAATCTGACCTGGTTCGATAACTATCATCGGGCCATGGATAAATTCGGACATGTATTCAGCACCAGTCTGTTCTCACAAAATATCTATTTCCTGTCACGTTGGAGTGGCTACAGCAATAAAACCAGTTCCATCCTTGGATCTTCCATATCTATAGGTCTTTTAGGCGCTATGGAAGTCTGGGACGCTCATTTTGAAAGCTGGGGATTCTCTGTGGGCGATTTTATATCCAATGTGGCTGGTGGTATGTATCCTGTTTTGCAGTACAATTATAAACCTTTACAAAATATTGATTATAAGATGAGTTATAATTTCTTAAAAGAAAAATCATCTGACCATGGTATTCATGACTATGAACATATGACATTCTGGTTAACCGTTAATCCACGTGGTTTTTCAGATTCAAAATATTTTCAATGGTTTCCTAATTGGATCAATTTCGCTGCAGGCATTGGTTTGGATTCATATCAGAATCAAAAACAGGAATTTTATATCGGGCTTGATTATAATTTAAAAAGAATAAAAACGGATTCACTTTTATTCAATCAACTGATTGCATTTATTGACCGTTTTCACCTCCCTGCTCCAGCTATCCGTATTTCGCCCAGTACCGTTTATTATGGGTTCTGTTTTTAAATCCATTTGATTTTTAATAAATATTCATTAGATTGCAAGGAAATTAATACAGCAGGGAATAATTACTTATTAATTTTCATTTAAAATTCTATCATGATGACAAACAAATACAAATTTGTTTTGCTTAGAAATGATTTAGTACCTGCTAAATCTGCCTCTAACTCTGAAAGGAGTGCCTTTTCTCGTCCGGTTAACTCCGGGCGGGGCAACTGTTGCTGTAATTGTCATTAAACTGACACAAATCTGTTTTATCCCATCATAATTAAACATTTTGAAACATTATTATAGGATTCATCTAAATAATCCTTATGATTTATACCAGGTAAGAAAGGTTTATATGAAACAGGAATTTGCACAAATTATTTTAAAAAATCGACATGAAAATCATGATGCTTTACCACCGAAACATCGTGTTCACCAGTTCATTTTAGATCTGGCTGAATTACTTTTTCCTCACTTTTCCGGGGAATATATCTATTTTAATGCAGAAGAAATCATTGCCCAGTTATCGTT
>JARRPN010000304.1:0-3597 GCA_037382875.1 Calditrichaceae bacterium
TTTTCACCTGGTCTTCGCAGTTAAACAAAGACAAGGTGAAAATATGCTTGAGAATATGTATCTGCCATTTGCAATAAACTTTTAAATATGATATTTATAGATATTAAGGTGCATCTGCACCTGCCCTTTTGTTTTACAATAAATAATATCTATAAAGGTTTACGGCGCTCTGCGCCTGTAATTAATAAAATAGTATCAGAAATCGAATTTTTAATTGTATCCATCGTTTAAATGAAGATAACTAATTTACACTTAATCTCTTTAAAAGGTATAGCGTATATTTTATATTTATAGATAATCAATTTTACATAAATTAATAATAAAAGGTGTGGGACACCGATATATTTTACCCATTCAGTAAAATTAAAAAAATGGACTGTTACAATGTTTGATTAAATCCTGGAAAATATGTTCTTCATCGTTAAAACGATGCATCCGAGCCTGCCCTTTTGTTTTACAATCAATAATATCTATAAAGCTTCACTGCGCTCTGCGCCTATAAATAATAAAATATTATCAGATACCGAATTTATAACCCCATCCACTGCCTAAAAGGTAATCTAAATGAAATTATAAATGGGACTTAAGATTAATGGTACTTAAAATAACAATTTTATTTATGTGTCAATGTATAAACGCCATCCCATTCTGCTCCGGGAGGACTTTCTTTGAATAACTGACAACGTTGTATATATCTTTTTGCCGGTCCATCATCCCGTTTATAGGACAACGCCTTTTGAAATAGATCAATGGCTGCATCCCAGTCTTGAGCCAGATATTTTTCAAAACCCTGCTGGAAAAATTCAATAGCCTTCAGCACTTCTTCCCCTACACCTTCTTCCTTTGTGCCCAATAATTCATAAACACTGACCGGTTCACCACGACCTTTAACCCTGAGAAGATCCAAAGGACGAGCAATGATTAAGTCCTTGGCCATCTGATAAGTTTCGTCACCTATGATTACCTGGGAACTGTATTCCTTATTGGCAGATTCCAGTCGAGCTCCCAGATTCACTGCATCACCCATCACGGTATAATCAAAACGATTCTCCGATCCCATATTACCCACAACCATAGGACCGGTATTAATTCCGACACGGCATTTAAGCTGAGGCCGATTTTGCTTGCGCCATAGGTCACGCATTTTGAGAAGCTGAGATTGCATTTCCAAACCAGTGCGACAGGCATTATATGCATGATTTCCATGGGCGATTGGCGCTCCAAATACGGCCATAATGGCATCGCCTTCGTATTTATCCAGCATACCATCATACTTAAACACGATACCGGTCATTTCTGTTAGATACTCGTTGAGTAAACGAACCAGTTCTTCAGGCGACAGCTGTTCTGAAATGGTCGTGAATCCGGCAATATCACTAAAGAATACCGTACATATTTTTTTCTCACCGCCTAACTTTATCTTATCGGGATTAGCCAGTAACTCATCAACCACAGATTTGGTGACAAAGTGTGAAAATGTGTTGCGAATAAACCGCTTGTTTTTCTCCTCAGTCAGATATCTATAGACATAAACAAAACTGAATGTGAGGAATAGTGTCAAAATCGGACTGATTATTTCTATCCAAATGCTATCCGTGACAAATAAATATGAACTTACTACAACATGGGCAATCCCAACGATTACTAGAATAATAATACTGAATAGTGGTCCAATAAAGCTGATAACAATTCCCATAATGATGCCAAATGCAGCCATAATTAAGAAAGTAGTTAAACCGGATAGAGGACGAACAAAATCCTGCTTTAGTAACGTATATAAAATATTTGTATGTATTTCCACACCAGGAAATGTCTGCATAAACGGTACATTACGCAGATCAAATAATCCCGCAAGACTGGTACCTACGAAAACAATTTTATTTTCAAAAAACTCCGGAGGGACGCGTTTTTCAAGTACATCATAGAATGAGATATAGCGAAATGTTTTAAAGCCGCCTGCATAATTAATAAGCATATTGCCGTGTGAATCAACGGGTATTTCAGAAATCAGCTCACCTTGTCTGAATAATACAAAGTTCCCCGCTTCATTCACTGCAATTGAATCTGCTCCCATCAAATCCATATACATCTTAAAACTTAATGAGGGATATAGATGATTGTTAAACTCAGAGAATAAATGAATCCGCCGCACTACGCCATCAATATCGGCATTAAAATTCACATGGCCATTGCCCCGCCCGGCATTAATTAAATCCACAAAGTTACTTTCAAACCGCTCTTCGTGTCTGAATCGATCCATCTCTTTAAGAGGTAATGTATAATAATATTTTTCTGCATGATATCCAGCCGGTTCGCGATTCATAGCATATCTGAATGTATTCGTATCGGCCTCACCAAAATAGATTGCCAGATAAACATTACCCGCATCTTCAATGGTTTTAATAAATTCCTGATCCTGTTCTGGCCGCCAGGTAAATGGATCGTATAAGATATCCAGACCGATTGCCAGCGCACCGGCATCTGCGAGAAATTTTACCAGATCTGCATGATAAGTTCTCGGCCATAATGAATATTTTCCAAGCTCCTGGTTACTTCGTTCATCAATATCGACGATAACAATATCATCTATCTTTTCAGCATCAAATATTTTCTGTTCAACCCGCCAGTCATAGGTTTTAGCTTCATAGGAATACATTAGATCCGGAGCAATAATCTTGGCTAAAAGCCAGACAACTATGGTCGCTAATAATCCTAATAAGGCACCGTTAACGGCTTTTTTTACCATGAGGTTTCCCCTTATTTTAATGGGCTGATTTTAATCTTTGAGGTTTGAATAAGTTAAAACAACCTTTTTAAAACTTCAATAGGCAGGGTAGATTTTAAAAAGGTTCTTCCAGCCAGAAAGCAGCCTTATGATGTGTAATATCAACCGGATAGCTTGAAAAAGCTACTATGATAACATCAAAGCGGATATTGTAATTTTCGTATTCCGGATATTCCTCTATAAAACCGTAAGCGCCTTGAATAAGCTTTTCCTGTTTCTTTTTATTTACACGAAATTCAACTGCATCCAAAGGTTTGGATTGATAACTTTTTACTTCACAAAAAATGAGTACATCATCCTGGCAACAGATTATATCTATTTCACTTCTGCTATATCTATAATTACGGGCAATTATTTTGTAATGATACTTTTTTAAAAAGTCAACCGCCTGTTGCTCGCCTTTTTGACCAAGAAGTTGTTTAGATGGTTTCATATTCATTTGATTACTTTGTGAAGCAAAGGATAGCTTGCTAATTTTAAATAATGCGTTGATTGTTATAATACTTTAATCAACGCATTAGAATTTATGAAAATATAATTTTCCGTTTATAATAAACTTGGACGATATTCTATAATTGAGATGCCGTAGATATGGTCGTTACAAGAACCCCTATTGATATTGCCAGTACAACTCCGGAAACTATGTAGCTAACAATAACGCCTCTTCTCCATGATGCCCTTGCCTGCTGATAGGCGGTTTTCTGTGCATCTGAAGCTTCATCGGATGGAGCTTCCACTTCTCCTCCATAGGCCTTAAATTGATCTTTATAATATTTTAGCCATTCTGCTTTACTACCAGAGTCATCTGGTTT
>JARRPN010000305.1:0-4582 GCA_037382875.1 Calditrichaceae bacterium
ATATCAAAATTTTTATAGAAATCTTTAAATTTATACTGACTACCATCCCATGGAAAAACAGCAACACCTTTTCCGGCAGCTACCCATAATGTATCGTTATGATATAAAATATCAGAAATTGAATTTTCGATAAGATCAGGTATTTGCTTCCATTGTTGTAATTCTTTGGAATACAATTCTATAATGCCATTTTCACCACCCGCAATGATATGTCCATGATTATCTTTTTCAATAGATTGTATGTCAATGGACGATAATCCATCCAAATTTTTAAATTGAACAATCTGTCCATCTGTTAAATCATATGAATAGATACCACCTGTAGTCGCTACCCAAGCTAAATCCTCATCAAAGATGATGTCCTGAATTTCATTCATATCTGTTATGGTTTCCCAATCATCGTAAATCCCCGCAAAAATGGAAGAAATCAGGAAAAAGAGTAAGAATAATATTTTCATTAAGTTCACCGTTTTATTTGATTTTTGTAGAAAGGTCGGCCATTTCAATTGCAGACAAGGCTGCATCCCAGCCTTTATTACCAGCCTTGGTGCCGGCACGCTCAATAGCCTGTTCAATTGTATCTGCTGTTATTATACCAAAAATAACTGGAACCTGTGTTTCCAGAGATACCTGGGCAATACCTTTAGATGCTTCTGCTGCCACATATTCAAAATGAGGAGTAGCACCTCTAATAACGGCTCCCAGACAAATGATGGCATCATAATTTTTAGTTAAAGCCAGTCGTTTCGCAATGAGTGGAATTTCATATGCACCAGGTACCCAGCTTATAGTGATATTTTTTTCATCTGATTCATGCCGTAATAAACAATCCATGGCCCCTTCAATTAATTTGTTGGAAATAAATTCATTAAAACGACCAGCGATAATCGCAAACTTACGATCTTTTGCAACCAGCTTACCTTCAAATTTCTTAACCATTAAACCTCCACTCTGCAAACATTATAATCAACGCAATACTGTATTAGACAATTTATGTTAATCATCTAATATTAAATGTCCCATTTTATCACGTTTTGTCTGCAGATACTTTACAATTATTTTTGGATTATTTGTTAATAGACGGATATTTTTAATCCCAAGGTCTGATAGTATTTGCGCTCCTATACCATAATTGCGAAGATCTGCTTTAAAACCAAGGGCTTCATTAGCTTCAACAGTATCTTTACCATGTTCTTGTAATTCATAGGCAAGTAATTTATTGGGAAGACCTATTCCCCGGCCCTCCTGGCGCATATATAAAACAACACCTCGCCCCTCATTTTCAATCATCTGCATGGCTGTATGGAGCTGATCACCACAGTCGCATCGCATCGAACCAAACACATCACCTGTAAGACATTGCGAATGTACACGGGTCATGACCGGTTCATCAGTACTTACTTCCCCTTTGACCAGAGCTAAATGGTATTCATTAGGATCCAATTTATTCTCGTATAAATGTAATTTAAAATCACCAAATGCAGTGGGCATATCCACAATGACACGTCGATTTACTAAAATTTCTTTACGTGTTCTATACTCAATGAGATCAGCAATACTTATTAATTTTAAATTGTGTTTATTTTTAAAATCTATAAGATTATCACCGCATGCCATGGTACCGTCTTCAGCCATTATCTCGCAAAGTACGCCGGATGGTTTTAGACCAGCCAGTCGTGCTAGATCCACAGATGCTTCTGTATGCCCGGCTCGTTTTAATACACCACCCTTTTCAGCGATCAATGGAAATACATGGCCCGGTTTGGCCAGGTCATCCGGCTTGGTAGACAGATCAATGATTTTTCTAATCGTATGGGAACGATCATAGGCGGATATCCCCGTAGTAGTGCCATCTTTAGCATCCACACTTACCGTGAACGGTGTCTCATGTAAAGCTGTATTTTCTCGGACCATAAATTCAAGATCCAATTCTTTAGCCCGTTCCTTTGTTATGGCGATACATAACATACCACGTGCTTCACGAGTTATAAAATTAACATCCTCAGGACGGACTAATTCAGCCGCCATAATTAAATCACCTTCATTTTCACGATCTGCATCATCTACCACAATAACCATCTTGCCATTTCGAATATCATCTATGGCATTTTCAATAGTATCAAATTTTATATCACTCATCTAATAACCCAACTCCTCAAACCACTTTTTGGAATACTTTTCATCTTCCCTGGAATTAATAAGCATTTTTTCGACATACTTTGCCAGCACATCTGTTTCGATGTTTACTTTGTCACCCATTTTCGATTTAGACAGTGTCGTATTCTTCCATGAATGCGGAATAATAGAAAGTCCAATTCGAGCTTCATTAATTTGAGCAATAGTCAAACTTATGCCATTTACTGCTATTGAACCTTCTTTAACTACATATTTATTCAGATGTACAGGTAAAAAAATTTCGACATAATAATTTTCACCCCGCTTTTTGATTTCTGTAATCTCACCCATTCCATCCACATGCCCCTGAACAAGGTGACCTCCCAATCGATCTGATAATTTCAGTGCCCGTTCCAGATTCAACTCTATACCTTCTTTAATCGAAGCAAGAGTCGTTTTTTCAAGGGTTTCGCCAACCGCATCACACCAAACGGATGAATCATCTATTCTGATTACTGTCAAACAGACACCGTTAACTGCTAGTGAATCATCCACACTAATGTCGTTCAAAATTTTTCCTACAGCAATGTTAAATTTCAAGCCTCCGGCAATATGCTCAACTTTTTTTATATGTCCTATTTCTTCAATGATTCCCGTAAACATGATTTAATTTATAAATTTATCAAACTTATTTCATTATTTTATTATTTTAATTTTCGCAAAACGATTTTTATGTCATTACCTAAATGTTCTATTTTTCTAACATAAAGTTTATTTTTATACTCTCTTGTAAATGCACTAATTCCTGTTCCAAGAACTGCGGGCGCCTGCAAGATAATTATTTCATCAAATAAGTTTTCTTCAAGGAACTGGGAAAAGATAGATTGACCTCCTTCAACAAACAAGGAAATAATCTTTCTCTTTTCCAGAAATTTTAATACATCCATCAAATCAATCATTCCATTTGGTTTTACTTTTAATGGAATTATTTCCGTATTGTCATTTTTCAATGCCTGTATTTTCATGGAATCACTATTTTCGTTCGTAAAAATTATTGTTCGATCCGTTCTATTCTTCTGAAATATCTTTGAGTTTTGGGCAATACTTAATTTTCCATCTATGATAACTTTAACAGGACTTCTGCCTTTAACTTCCCGAACATTTAATTGTGAATTATCCACTTTAATGGTGTTGGCTCCAACAAGCACCGCATCACACTGCGAGCGCATTTGATGTACATATTTCCTGCTTTCTTCACCGGTTAACCATGTTTGTTGCTGATTATTAAAACCTATCTTACCATCCATAGACTGGGCAATTTTTAAAATGACATAAGGTAGCCCGGTTTTCATGTAAATAAAGAATAAACGATTTAACTCATTCCCTTCTTTATGACACACGCCCGTTACTACTTCAACACCAGCATCACGAAGTTGCCTGACTCCTTTACCGGAGACTTCCGGATTGGGATCTTCGTTACTTATGACTACTCGTTTTATCTTCTTTGAAATAATTAACGGAACACAGGGCGGTGTATTTTTATTTGTATGACAACAAGGCTCCAGATTGACGTATAGAGTTGCATCAGTTGCATCTTGTTTTGCATTCTGAAATGCAATCACTTCTGCATGGGCGTGACCATATTTTTGATGCCATCCCTCACCAATAATTTTATCATTCTTAACAATTACAGCACCCACCATAGGATTCGGACTAACCAATCCATGCCCTTTTTTAGCCAAAGTTAAACAGCGTTTTATATATTTGATATCCTGCTGGGTATTCAAATTAATTCCAAAATTCTTTGTGCTGTATCCTAAAGATGGGCAATATAAGTAAAAACGGCAGGATTAAACAAAATAAATTTCAGGAGGGTTTAACCTCAGAAATATTTCTATCAAATCCAAATACAATCGATAAAAAATTACTAAGTAAAAATCCGGTAACTCCCCATACTATTTCTTTGCCATAGGCGTAATAGTGTACACGCCATTTATATCCATTTTTTTCATAAGGTTTGATTTTAAATATATCTTCTTTAAAAAAATGGGTCAGAGGTATCTCTATGAGCCGATCGATTTCGCCGTCATTAATCGTGTAGGGATAGGGATACTTATAAAATCCCACAAACGGTGTAATTAGAAAATGCGTATTGGTTAAAAACACATCAGTCTGTCCAAGAATTGATATATCCTTTATTTTGATTCCCACCTCTTCTTCGGTTTCACGAAGAGCTGTTATCTCAAGACTCGTATCTTCGGCATCACGACTACCACCTGGAAACGAGATTTGCCCTTTATGATGTTCCACATAATCCGTACGTTTAGTAAATAACAGATGTGCCTGGTCATCTTTAAAAAATATGGGAATTAAGACTGCTGCTGGTCGGGATTTAGTGTTTTTATAAATAAATTTTTGCGGTTTATGATGAACTAAAACATTAGAAATGTGACTAAGTAATTTTTTT
>JARRPN010000306.1:0-3582 GCA_037382875.1 Calditrichaceae bacterium
GTTATCCATACAAGAGGTAATTAAAAAAAGGATGATTATAAATATAATTAATCTTATCTGACTAAGTCTCAACAATCAATGTAATTAAATATATTCTAGATAAATGAATATGAATCTAAAACCAGTAAAAAAATGGTATTTAACTTTTATTCTGATACCCCTTGTCCTTTATTTCATCTTTACACGCGGCCAATATACTTTAATAGATAACATAGATTTAATTATCCATGAGGCCGGGCATTTCTTCTGTGGATTCTTTGGTGATTTTATTCAGATGGCAGGTGGCACGTTAATGCAGATTTTATTTCCCCTCTTTCTTGCCTGGTATTTTTATCGTAATGGTTATCGCACCGGAGTGCAGATTTTCATTTTTTGGTTAGGACAAAATTTAATCAATATAAGTGTATATGCTGCAGATGCTAATAAAATGCAATTGAAATTAATCGGGGGCAGACACGACTGGTTATATCTGTTGAATAAATTAAATCTTCTTAAATCTGCTGATGAAGTAGGATATGTCATTTTTACTCTGGCTATACTTGATTTTGCGATTTCCATGATTTTACCATTGAAATATAATAAATAATATCATTTACATTAAGTCTGGTTTTATCATATATAAATAGTGACAATTTTAAAACATATTCTTATATTAATATTGTAATACTTAACTTACTAATGATAAATACACTAAAAGGAATTTTATAATTAAGACGGAACATTTAAATTTTAATAAGGATTTTGGCCTTAGAATATCGGATCAATTAAATATCCGAGTTCTATTCTACTTCATTTTTTCTGTAATAGCTATATTCTCCCAGATTATTATTCTGGCAAATCTTGATTATTCTAAGTATCTAAAAAAACAGAAAACATTTATTATTGAAGATTACAAACGACTCGTTGTCCAATTAATAACTGAACAAGGACAACAAATCACTAAGAGTGATACCTCAACATCTGAATCTTATTTCCAAACAATTGCCTCAATGCAAACATCGATTACTTCAGCAGAAGAAAGAGAGAAAAATCGAAATCGAACTGATGAGATGATGGCAAATCAAGGTATACTGAACCTCAATCTTAAATCTATTGCCAGCTCTGATTTACCCGGTCTTGGGAATATAGATTCCGATAATTCTGAAGATGAATTTGTTGTTGTTGAACTGAGTCGAAAAGGCACGAACTCTACTATGAGATTTCAAACAAGACGGGCACATAAAACTCAGTATGGGATCAACATTTTCGATGAACCTTTGGATAATCTATATAATTATGTCATTCAGCGTCAAGGGGATTTTTCTATTAAACCGACCGAAGAATTACTCAGAAATAATAAACTTAAATTTGGGTATCGCGATCCGGATGAAATCCAACGAGTTATAGCGAAATATGAACCAATGATTGAGCATTGCTATCGTAAAGCATTAAATCAGTACGGTGGTTCACGTGGATTTGTTAAAGTACAATTTCAGATATCCTATGAAGGACATGTAATACCTGAAAGTATACGTATCCTAAATTCAACAATAAAAAATCGGCAAGCTGAACAGTGCATTAAAAAATATATCAGACGTTGGCGAAATTTTGCTGAATTGGATGAGACAATGGGTATTGCAAGAGTAACTCAAAAATTTGTATTTAATTAAACCTTAGATAACGTTTTTTGATCCTTCAATAACAGATTATATATGGTTCTGGATTTTTGTTTTAGATTATCAATTGATCCATCATTTTTTATAATATAATCAGCCCATGACACTTTATCTTCTAACGGTATCTGTTTGTCCAATCGGGAACGAAATTCTTTTCGGGTCATTTTATCACGCTCCATTACCCTTTTTTCACGTAAACGTACCGGTGCATCAACAACAATAACAGCATCAAACATATTTTCAATACTAATCTCATATATTAGAGCAGCATCGATAATTATAATCGGATATTTACCTGAAAATCGTGCCTGTTCCATCTCTTCAACCAGACTTTCTACCATTCTTGGATGAACAAGCTGATTAAGCTTCTGCGTACTGATTTCATCTTTAAAAGCCAGTTCAGCCAGCCGTTTCGTATCAAGACTTTTGTCTTTCCTGAAAATGCTACGATCGAATGCCGATTTTAAATCATTTTGCAATTTTCTATCACGTTGAATGACTTCTTTAGCTTTAACATCTGCATTGATTACTTTACAATGCCATTCTTTAAAAAAACCACATACGGTTGATTGGCCACTTCCAATACCGCCTGTTAACGCTACAATTAAAGGATTCTTATACCTCTGAGCCATTTTTACCTCACTATTACAAGCTTTCCTATTTTCTCATCTTTCTCGTAATCTATTCTGTAAATGTATATACCACTTTTAACCGCATGATTATTTTTATCTTTAAGATCCCACTGAATGCCGCCAAAATAACTTTCTTCATCCAGAGTACGGATCAATTTTCCATTCATATTGAATATATGGATAGTAACCTTCTCAGGCAATTTAGCAAAAGTAAGCAGACTATGGTTGGGTTTTACGGGTTGAGGATAAATAAATACTTTATCTAAATCTGATATTTCTTCATTTAAATATATTTTATTCGTCTCTTCCAGCAACACGCCACTTTGGCTGTGAATGTTATCTAATTGTAGATAATTTTGCCTGCCAAGGGCCCCAATTTGAGTATTTTTTGAAATCGATATTCGAATACTTGTATTCATCTCATCCAAGATTACTATATTTTCTATACTGCCTACTGGATAAAATTTATAATTCTCACTCCGCAACAAATCCTCTGCATTCATCGGTTCGCTAAAAGTAATTTCGACGGTATGTTTGTTAATAATATTGATCATCTTTAAATAGGGTTCTGTAATCATTTCATTATACTCGATAGCAATCCTGTTAAACAAAAGATCAATAGGGATATCATCCATATCAAAAATATTATTCACAATAATGGAGTCAGTAACATCAAATTTTAATTTATCAGAAAAACCTATAAGAACACTTGACTGATCGTTCATAATCAATGCTGATGTATTGAATTGTTCTGATCGAATTGAGTATGCAGTAAATTTTCTATCATTTAATAACTGAATTGTTTTATCAAAAGTAAGTAGTATTTGTTTATCATTAATTTGATTTCCAGAAATAAGTTTAGGTGGATACGCTGTTTTTAATGAATCTATCGGGCTTAACATACTTTCAACGACTTCAAATGTAGAATCAAAAGCACTTACTGAATAGTAGTATGTCGTATTTACAACAAGACCACTATCTTCAAATACATTTTCATCAGTCTGCATATATGGTATCAGTGAAGATTTATTAGTCCCACGATATAATTGATAGTAATTCACTCCGCTCACCGCATTCCATTGAATATCAGCCCGTGTGCTGTCTAAAGCGGAGGCATATAATCCATGTGGTCGATTGGGCCTGTTCTCTATCGATAATGTATACCCTTTAATCCGGGTTCCGTCGTTATAATAGAATTCTTCAATTTGAAATACATGCATATTCGGATAGAGCGCTGAGAAGAGATAGGTCTTATTAAAAAATGAGTGCAATGATAATCCGCTATCAAACTCTTT
>JARRPN010000307.1:0-5943 GCA_037382875.1 Calditrichaceae bacterium
CACAAACGCCTGTAACCTGCGCTGCCAAATGTGCGGTCAATGGAGCGAGACCGGTTACCTCACCAATAATATTAAAGATCACCATGACCAAATGGATATTGCTATCTGGAAAGGTTTGGTCGATGAAATTGCCGGGCATGATATTCGTCTTTTGCTGATCCGTGGCGGAGAGCCATTCCTCTATCCCGGCATCATGGAATTACTGGAATATATTCACGGTAGAAATATATTTATGTCCATTGATTCTAATGGTATGCTCATTCATAAATATGTTGAAGAGTTGATCAAGCTGGGCAATATGCATATTACGTTCTCGGTGGACGGTCCGGAAGAGATTCATGACGCGGTTCGTGGCGTAAAAGGCTCGTTCCAAAAAATTAAAGATAATATCCAATTCCTGGATAAACTGGATACGCAGCGGAAGATAAGTAAAAGTATTTGTTTTACGATTAGTAAATATTCATATAAAGGTCTGGGACAGATGCCGACAGTGGCCGGAAGTATGGGTATTAAGTCCATAAACATTATGCCTTATTATTATGTTTCTGCAGAAACCGGCAGGCAATATGAAAATGAACTGCGTGAAAATTTAGGCTGTACCGCTTTTTCATGGCAGGGATTTTTTAATGAAGTGGCCGGGATTGATCCGGAAATATTTAAAAAACAGTTACAAACATACTTTGCAAATCTCGATGATATTGGAAACTATCCCTTTATGCCTTTGACTGAAGACGAATACTTAACCTGGTTTAGGGATACTTCTACACCCGTTACTCTACCAACCTGCACAAATATTGAAAGACTCATAGAATTCAGCCCAATGGCGATGCCAATTTTTGCATCGATTTTCCTGATTATAGTTTTGGAAATGTAAAGGATTCGACTATCAAAGAATTATGGAACAGTCCGGAAGCAAAACGATTTCGTGAATATCGAAGAAAGCAGCCGCTGGCTGTTTGCTACCGCTGCGGCGCCAAATACTGTTCTGAAATAAAAGAGTAAAATATAGGATTATTATTTTAGATTAAATAAAGCTTCGATTATATAAATTATTAGAATTTATCCACCCAGCTTCGTATGCCCTGCATAATCATATCAACCGCAATTGTTCCCACGACCAGAACAGTGATACGTCCGGCTATTTCGATATAGCGCTGGATCAATGCTTCTCGTCTGGGACGGACACTGAAAATGGCACCGGAAATCAAACCAGCCCGGATCAGTACTCGGTGAAAATGATGTGATTAGAATATGCAAAATAGATATTCGTATCAAAAATAAAATCAGGGTTGGTAAGTAAACCAACCCTTTATAAAAAATATAGTTCTTTATTAATTGATAAAGTTTTCTTTACCGACGTCTGAAACTACTGTTGCCGCCTCTAAATGATCCTGAGTTACTGCGGTTACTCTTTTTAGGCCGCGCTTCACTGACTATTAAATTTTTATCTTTTAGTGCCTGCCCGTTTAAACCTGTGAGTGCTTCAATCCCTTCTGATTTAACGGTCATCTCTACAAAACCAAAACCTCTTGATTCATTACTATACCTGTCTTTAATAACCGTAGCTGACTTTACTGCACCATAGACTTCAAATGTTTTTCTCAGATCTTCATCCGTTACATCCTGCGAAAGATTCCCAACATATAAATTCATTCTAATTCTCCTTATCCTAAAAAATATCGAATTTAACTAATTTTTCAATTTGCTCATGACATGAAATAATGAGATGCAATTCAAAATAGAGGTAGTTGTGAGATTATAATGTATCGTTGGGAATTAATTTAACCTATAATCCTGGATGACACATAAATAGAATCATTCTATCATAAATTTTGAATTTCTTCCGGCCTTTTATGCCAAACCAAATTTGCTATTGATTAGGAACATACTACTATCAGGATACTTAGTCAATAATATTTATGTATACAAATCAATATCCAACATAACACTATCGCTTCAAAAATATTCAGTTTGTTTTCTGGTTTAATATAATCCAAGTGAAATTTATCGTTAATTATTCAATAAACATAGCCGAAAATAACGGTGAGTGTTGTAAATATTAATTAGCAGTTTATATGATGATGTTGAGAAAAAATATGTATTTCAAAAATATTAAATACCTATTTGTTTTAATATACATTCTTATTTCTCATTCAATAGCCAATAATGTGATTGTTGTGGTTATAGATGGTGCCCGATATTCCGAAACATTTGGTAAAGAGGATACTTACATTCCATATATGTGGAATGAGATGCGTCCTCAGGGTGTAATTTTTACCAATTTTTATAATGACGGCACTACAAAAACCAATCCGGGACATGCAACCATTGCAACCGGAAAATGGCAAAGCATTGCCAATAATGGAACTGAAAGGCCAACTTTCCCGACGCTATTTGAATACTATCGCCAGCAGACCGGTGCTGCTGATTCCAGTGTGTATGTTGTCGCTGGTGCGGATAAATTAGCTGCCATATCTTATAGTACCTATTCAGGATACGGATCAAAATTTGGTAGCCGGAGTATAACCAATAATTATACCGGTGATCTGATAACCTATAAAAATTTAATGTCCGTAATGGATGAAATACATCCCAGCCTGATGATGGTTAATTTTAAACAGGTTGATAAAATAGGCCATTCAGGTAACTGGCAGGGATATCTCGATGCGATTACTCAGGTGGATAGTCTGATATATCGGCTATGGCTTAAAATCAATGATGATCCATTCTATAAAAATAATACCACACTTATTATTACCAATGATCACGGGCGTCACGATGATGGACATGGTGGATTTACAAGTCATGGGGATGGTTGTGAAGGATGCCGGCATATCATGTGTCTTGCTATTGGAAATCATATTGCTCAAAACCTCATTATAACAGAAAAACATACTCAAATAGATATTGCTCCAACAGTAGCAGATCTATTATCAATTTCTTCCACATACTCGGAAGGAAATTCATTTATCGATTTGATTTCAACACACATAGGATATACCTATTTGCATTCTGAAGGCGATATTGGTAGAAACAAATTATTATGGCACATCGATGCCCCAAATGATTTATCAGGTTTTATCATACAGCGATCAAACAAACAAACCGGACCATATCATATAATTTCCAGTTTTCAATACGAATCGGATTTAAGATATAAAAATTATTCAACCTCGGATAGTGGCTATATTTACAGTGATTATGATGTTACCTATGGCGCGAATTACTGGTATAAAATCGTAGCAAGTGATAGCGGTCGGATTCAGACAGAATCTATTCCTCTATTCGCAACCCCGACTAAAAATGAGGAAATCTATTCTTTAATTGATGAAGATATTTACAAGATGAAATACACTTTAAAACAAAATTATCCCAATCCTTTTAATCCATCTACTACCATTAGTTTTTCAATTCCTAAAGCTGAATATGTTACACTTGAGATTTACGATATGCTTGGACAAAAAATTGAAACACTTATCGCAAAGGAATTGAATCGAGGTCATTATCAAATCAACTGGACTACCAACAATCTCTCAGCCGGTACCTATATCTATCGATTACAAGTTGGTGAATTCCAAATGCAATCTTTGTATCAACCATTAAGGTGTCTTTATTTTCAGACCAGTCTGCTGTCATTATTTGAGGTACTTTCCAGAATTCTGCTATGGATTCATTTTCCATTCCATCCAGTGTTAGCGTATCAATACGGACCCTATCATCTTCGTACTCAACAACAAATGTTTTTTCAACAATCATTCTATTTTCATTTTGATTTATACGCAATTTTGATGGTAAAAAATTAACTCCCCATGTATCCAGTTGACTTTTATCTTCATCAAAAATCCAATAGCCTGAGTAATCCGGTTTACCCCTTTCGGCAAGAACTTCACCCAGAGGTTTCAATCCACAGATATTACGATAGGGTTTAACAACATCTAAAAAAGCTTGATCTTCTTTATAAAGTACACGGGGATCATTCTGTAATGTCTTATACTCTTTTTTTGAAGTATTCCTCACCATATTAGCCCATACAACATAGTAGGACCATCTTGGCTGAGCATCCAGAATATCTGGTGTCGGTGGATTACCGACCTCTCCCAGCACCATCGGCTTTCCTTTTGATAAAGCATTCAAACTGTCGTAATAAACCTGACTAAAATCCCTGCCATACACATCCAGTGCAATGATATCCAGGTAATCATTTCCGGGATAATAGTTGGAATACTGCATTTCCTTTTTATGTGCCCTGTCTACACTCCATACCCAGATTAAATTGGTTAATTTATGATGATTAACATATCGATCATACAATTGAAGATAAAGTTCTTTCGTGCTGTATTTACCCGTTCGGCCTCCCCACCAGAACCAATTTCCATTCATCTCATGATAAGGCCGCCAGAGAACCGGTACGTTTGCATCCCTTAATTTTTTTAGATAGAATGCCACCGTATCCACCTGGGCTTCCCAGCGTTCGTGCAATTCCGTTCCCGGTGTCAGTATATCCTTAAACTGCTGATCCAATAATTGCCCCTGTACAGTAGTCAAAGATTCGGGATTAACTTTTTGACCAAATTCTGGTCGAAAGGTAACCGGTTCATCGGCAGTCGGTGGCACCGCATGCCAGCAGATGGTAATTATTGATCCTAGCTGGTGCTGACGAATGGCTTCCTTTACAATATCCGGACGGGCTAGGTAAGAATCTGTATCGCCCGGTTTGGCAAAGCCCATATCCGTACTCCAGATTATTGGTGTTTTCCCTATATATTTGGCAGCAAATTGGGAATTTCTGTCTTTAACATTGGGGAAATTATGCTGTCCGGTTAAAACATATTTACCCGAAATATTATAGAACAAATCCAGCAATGCCTGAGCTTCTTTTGATGCATGCGGAGTAACAGGTTTGACCATATTGTCAGTAGCCAATGCATGTGTACTAAATATTATAATCAGATAGACAAGTATCAGTTTTAATAAATGCATTAATTTACCCTCAATGGATAATGAAAAATGGTGATTTAGTTTATTAGCTTAAAATTTATATAATATTATAACTAAAATTCAACCTACCGTGTGAAAATTAGTAATCTTATTCTATGATCGTTTATTTTCAATTTTACAGTTTATAGAAATAAAAAAAGGACATTATTTAATGAGAAATAATGTCCTTTAAATATTCGATGAAATATTGCTTTAACCAATATTTAATTCAGTAATGAAACAGATTGATTATAATAATTCTCTAATGTGCAACGGTGCAGGTCATATCTTGACCACAACAGAGGGGTGATTTGATTTTTCCATGACCGTTAGGACATTTAGAAATTTGAACAACGCTTCCATCATCTAATTTCAGACTGTCATCAACTAAAGGTTCACCACATTTGGCGCAAGTGGCATTTACAGCCATTCCACAAACTGAGCATGTATAAGTTGCCATGAAATTCTCCTTTTTATTAGACTGGACCCGTCTTCACAACGAATCGATCATATTTATATACTAATTATATTATTTTAAAATTCCCGTTTTTATTGAATGGATGAATGCCTGATTAAATTATTTTAAGGTTCACTGATTTTTTTCATAATATAAAATGTGTAACCATAATAATCTGAATATTTACGATACAGATCAATTTCAAATTGAAGTTCTTCGAATATAGCTAAAGCTTCTTTATTATTCGCATATTTATCCCGCACAATGATTAAACGTTTTTCCAGCGGTGTATAATAGGGATCCCAGAATGCCGATTTATTAAGACGGAAGAAATCAACCAGTTGATATCCACTATCTTTAATGAATTTAACGTTCTTTTCTATAGACATCATATATGGACATTCTTCGTTAAAAAATTCAGTAAGTTCTTTGGGTGGATTCTCTTTAAACCAATTCATATCACTAAATACAACATACGCGTTTGGTTTTAATAATGATTTTATCTTTCG
>JARRPN010000308.1:0-3577 GCA_037382875.1 Calditrichaceae bacterium
CAATCTGCTATCAGGCAATTTCAGTATTTTTAGCCACAGATTTTCACTGATTCTGAGTTAATCAGTGACGAAAAGATTTTGATTATTTTTTAACTTCAAAAATTTTAACCTGAGAATAGATATTATTAAACTCATCAATGGCATTGATTCTTATGGTATGTTGACCCGCATCTAAATTACCCGGTAAATTTGCGATCCATATATGATCTGTGACTTCTACGTCATTCACCCACCACGGAAATTCTTTTATGTTCTTATTAAAATAGTCAACCATAAACGGATCTCTCATGCGCTTACGCATCATTAATGATCTGTTTGAATTATCTACCTGAAGATACACTTCGGTTTCAGAATCTGCATTGAAGACATTTACCACAATTTGTGTATTCATTAAGGAATCTACAGGTACGGGTTTGACCGGCCGACTTATGCGTATTTGATAGTCTTTGCTCTGACTGGCAGGAATAAATTTATAATTAAAATTATTTCCCTTAAATGAAAAAATAAAATATCCATTAGGTGAACCATCCATGCAATAGCTTAATGGAATACTGCGTTCATCTTTGGGGCCACTCCACCAGGCGCCGCAACCTGCCCCAAGATTCATACTATAAAATGGTGCCTTACTATTCCATCCGCATTCTGAATTCAATTTTAAATTTTCAATAACATGTAAATGTCCGGATAATGCTAAAAGATGTTTACGTGATTTTAGAATTTCGAATAATTTATCCCTATTTACCAGGTTCATATTATCAGAAGTTGAATAATTTGTTTGAATCGGGATATGCATGGTTAACACTATGAGATGGTCAGCCGGCACTTGTTCCAAATCATTATTCAGCCATGTTAATTGATCCTCATGTAAATATCCTCTATAAGGACCATGCTTGTTTTCAGTCTTGTTCCAGCCCAAATATTCAACAATATCCAATCCAATAAAATGTACTTTGCCATAATTCAACGAATAATATTCGGGTCCGTAAATACGCTTGAATGTATCCATAGCATGAGCATCATCTTCAATCCGGTAATTTTCATCATGATTACCTGGCACATTGTAAGCAGGAATACCAATTTGTCCAACCACATCATTATATTGATCAAAGATACGAAGATTGTCACCAGCAATATCTCCTAATGCCATGTAAAATCGAGCATCTTCATCAAACATATTTTCAACCACATCATCTCGATAATAATTAACTTCTGTTGAGTCATTCTGTTGAGGATCGCCTACAAATATTACTTTAAATGATTCCAGATAATCATCTTCATACAAAGGAAAATAAAGCATATCCGGGATTTGCTCTTTAGCACTCAATCCTTCAAATTTTAATTCAGGAGGTGATCCATGAGGACTGTAAGTATATGAAAATTGTGGAATATTATTCTCATCTAAAGGCACTGAAAAACCAGAGGGTTTGGTTACAAAAATTGATCGTCCCTCAATGAGAGGCAAAGTAAATTCGCCACTATCATCAGTTAACACCACATCCCTCTGATTGGAGACGACAACTTTAGCGATGCCCATTTCACCATCATCCATATTGTCATTTTTATTTAAATCATCAAAGACAATACCGGAAATTGTATCATCGGCCATAAGTTGGTTAACAAAGGAAAAGGTAATTAATAGAAAACACAAGAATATAAAAAATCTAGATGACAGCATGAAACACCTCAAATGGAATTGGGAATTGATAAAATGCAGATTTACAGAAGATAAGAAGGTAATATTAAATTATCAATATATATCTATTTTACTAATTACTGCCTGGATAAAACTATTTATGTATGCAAAATATTTATTATTATGAGAATCATACAATTTAAATCACTGGCAACAAATTAGATTAAATCTCAGATTCACTCATAATACAATAAAAATTTTGTACTCAAATCAAATTATTTTCAAATCTCAAAAGATATGAGTATTTATATCAAGTGATTGATAACTAAAATATATATCCATAAAAAGAGCAAGACAGTATATTTATTATGAAAAAGTTGAAATTTGATAATAGGGATTTGTAATTTAAATATCGATAAATACTGTCATGCTCTGTTGTTAACTTATAATATATAACAAGGATTAATTACAAGTAATTATTTAGGACTCGGCCCATATTTATTTTCACCTGCATTGCCCTCAAGAATCATCAAAACCAGTAGCCAGATTGCACCAACGATAGGAATTAAAACAATCAAAATCATCCAGCCACTTTTACCTGTATCATGTAATCTTCTCACAGCAACAGCTAAAGCCGGTATTAAAACAGCCAATGAATATAAGAAATAGAATAAACCATATCCAACACCTTCTATAGCAGTTCCTAAAATATTATCAAGAATAGCAGCAACTATTAAAAATATTATATTGAATAGTACAAACATCCAATATTCTTTTCTTCTGGCTCTACCAGAAAAAACAGCGTATTTTTTCAAAACCTGAATATACCAACTCATAGTTATTTCCTCCTTTAAATATTATCACGTAATATCATAGAATCTTCAATAATAGACACTGAATTCTAATTTTTAAAAATACAATTAATTATGGTGGTTTTTCAGTGGATTTAATGAATTTATTTTTATCGATATTATATATAATCATTGAGTTTATCTACCTAATCTAGTAGTACAAACACCATTGTTTATATATCGCTTTATTTGAAAATAGGTTAAATCAGGATTAATGAGAACTTAATAATCTTATTCAAATAATACAAAAAATATTATGAAATTATTAAATATATCTTGTTCGTGAAATGTTTAAAATCTGGTTGAAGTATTTATTCTATAAAAAAGTGTATAATGTTTCTATGATT
Source organism: Calditrichaceae bacterium (assembly GCA_037382875.1). Classification (GTDB taxonomy): domain Bacteria; phylum Calditrichota; class Calditrichia; order Calditrichales; family Calditrichaceae; genus JAFGKZ01. Next base: position 2,832 of record JARRPN010000308.1, read on the forward strand.
TACTTAAATGATAATTAAATTAAATTATTAACAAAACGATATTACTATACTGCCCTTTTTCTGCCCTTCTTCGGCATAACGGTGTGCCTTTACAGCATCATCCATTGAAAAACTTTTATCAATGATTGATTTTATTTTTCCGGCTTCAACCATCTCTTTAATCATAATCAAATCATCTTTGGTATCAGTTGCCAAAGCACAAATCACTTTTTTATTACTGCCTGTAAGGTGTGTCTTTATCATTTGTAAAACTTTTTTCATTTTAAAACTGGCTAAAAGATAGGTCCCCTTCTCGGTCAATGAATTCTTACATTTTTCAAATTGACTTTTACCAAGAATATCATAAATAATATCGTAGTTTTCACCGTTCTTTGTGAAATCCTCTTTGGTATAATCAATCACTTTATCCGCACCCAGTGATTTAACAAATTCCAGTCTGGGAGTTCCGCATACACCCGTAACCTCTGCACCGTGATATTTGGCAATCTGAATCGCTGCTGAACCAATCGAACCGGAAGCTCCATTAATCAGGATTTTTGAATCCTGTTCTATATCTACTTTTCTTAAGTGATTAATTGCCATCAATGCGCCGTATGGAATGACGCTGGATTCTTCGAAACTTATATTTTCCGGTTTAAGAGCTACCGTTCCCTTTTCGGGCATGCACATATATTCTGCATTCGTACCCATATTCTGTCCGACATATCCAAATACTGCATCACCCTTTTTAAACTGGCTCACTGCAC
>JARRPN010000309.1:0-3567 GCA_037382875.1 Calditrichaceae bacterium
TACGTCAAATAGAGGTCATCCCGCACTTGATGCGGGATCTAAAAATTGTTCTTTGGATTCCTGCTTTCGCAGGAATGACAATTTTCTAGACCAAAATAAAAAAAGCAGGTTTTATCCTGCCTCCAAATAATCTAATATTTTGCAAATTGCTGCTATCGAGATTCGATACCCGAATTCCTATTCCGAATTACGACTCTAAAAAATGTTCCGCATCTAAAGCAGCCATACAACCGGAACCAGCAGCCGTAATGGCCTGGCGGTAAATTTTATCCTGAACATCACCACAGGCAAAGACACCCTCGATGTTGGTTTTAGTCGTGCCCGGAACAGTCATGATATAACCCTGTTCATCCATGTCAATTTGTTCTTTAAAAATCTTGGTATTTGGCACATGACCTATCGCCATAAAAATTCCATCTACCTTATGTTCAGAGATTTTACCGGTTTTGGTATCTTTTAGCTTTACCCCGGTTACAAAATCCTCTCCAATAATTTCAACCGGTACCTTGCTTAGGGCAAAATCAACCTTGGGATTATCTTCTGCCTTTTTGACCATAATTTTTGATGCCCGAAATTCATCACGTCGATGCACAACAGTAACTTTTTTCCCGAATTTGGTTAGAAAATTGGCTTCTTCCATAGCTGAATCACCACCGCCAACCACCATGATATCCTTATCGCGGAAAAAGAAACCATCACAGGTGGCACAGGCAGAAACGCCTTTGCCCATTAAACGTTTTTCCGATTCCAGTCCCAATAATCGAGCTGAGGCGCCGGTGGAAATAATCACAGCATCACTCGTGTAAGTACCGCCATCCGATTCCACAGTAAAAGGTCGTTTGGATAAATCAACTTTATTTGCCAGTTCAAATTTAGTATCGGCTCCGAATTTTGTCGCTTGCTCGCGCATATCCTGCATTAATTGGGGCCCCTGAATACCGCTTGGGAAACCGGGGAAATTTTCAACTTCGGTTGTAATTGTAAGTTGTCCGCCAGGCTGATTACCTTCTAAAATCAATGGGTATAAATCCGCGCGGGCTGCATAGATGGCTGCAGTCAATCCAGCCGGTCCGGATCCTATGATAATTACTTTATAATGTTTTACCTCTGACATAATTCGCTCCTTGTGTACTCAATAGATATATTCATAATTTTTAACCTGTCATCCTGAGTGAAACGAAGGATCTAAGACTTAAACCAATTTCAGAGATTCTTCTGTCGTAAACTTTTTCAGAATGACAATATTTCAAACTTAAATACTGGTTAAATTATATGCCAGTATTCATTTTTATTTTACTGAAATATTTGATGCGAAATAGCAGCTGGAGTTACAGAGAAGTAAATAGTCAAACTGAGTGAGGAAAGAAAAAATATTTTCTTCTTGCATACTATCTTTTTCCGATTTAGCTTAGCACAGTTCTTTTAAAGAAATTTGTATTTAATATTTCAGTAACGGGAAGTTCGGTGAAAGTCCGACACTGCCCCGCAACTGTAAAGGCTGACGAAATCCGGAATGATGTCACTGTAAGCCAAATGGCGAATGGGAAGGCCCGGAAAGTAGGATGAAGCTTAAGTCAGGAGACCGGCTGAAATTGAATATGCCTGAAATGCTTTTGCGCGGGCCAGAGTTTCAGGAGTACACAACCGATACTAACTCTCCCATATTCAATTCATCAGCTTGTTTCCCCCATTTTTAATACGATTGGTGCAGTAGCCATTTTGCGTTTTACTATAGTTATGATTGTTCTAATATTAATTTCAATATCTGCTATTCAGGCAGGTAGCAAATTCTATATACGGAATATTTGGACCGATCAACCTGTCAGTGATGCAAAAATCATTTTACCGGATACAACGATTATCTCAAATGATCGCGGTTCTTTTCAAATCAACATTGTACAACTGGATTCTATAAGCCTCACAATTAAGAAAACAGGGTATTTTGATTATATATTTAATATAAAAGATCTGAATTCCCCGATTATATATTTAACTCCGGTTGAAAATACGAAGAGTATCGTGTGTATCCAATCTCAATTGACAGATATACCTTTACAGCTGCCTTCCAGTACGAGTTTTATATTTATTAATCAAACCGACCAGATCTCGAAAAATAATATAGCTAATGTGTTGGCCGAACAAACCGGGATTTTTATGAAATCCTATGGGCCGGCGGGAAGCATACAATCTGTTTCGGTTCGTGGGATGAGTCCGGAACAGACTCAGATTCTCTTTGATGGAATTCCCATGAACAGTCTTCAACTGGGTAGTGTTGATATGGGCTATTATGCATTGAATAATATCGGTTCATTGGAAATTTATAGGGGCGGCAATGCTCTGTTTGGCGGTAGCGGTTCCATAGGAGGAAGTATCGATATCCAACCCTCTCCATTACTGTATGATTTTGGTTATAAGGTATCAAGCTCTTTTAATTCTTTAAATGCATTTAATTTTGATGGAAGTGTTGATATCCCGTTGAAAAACTATCGACAAAGAATTTTTATTAGTCATGCAAATGCATTGAATGATTTCAAAGCAGAGTACAATGGAAAAAAGGTTGTTCTGGAAAACAGGGACTACAAACAAATTAATTACGGATATCAAAATGCATATGCTTTTAATCGTGATCTTTCTATTAAAGGTTATGTTTCGGGATATAAGCGTGAAGCAGGTTCACCGCAGGCATTCATAAATCCGGAAAAAGAGAAGGAAAATTCAGCTCGAAGTACAATAAAAAATTACATGGGTAAAATTAAACTGGATTACAATACCGATACATATGGATTAATTTTTCAGGGATATCAACGTGATGAACAAATGGAATATAATGATACATCTTTGGTAATCTATTACGAATCCCTGCATAGCGCCCATAAAAATAAAGAAACGGGTGTTCAGCTTCGATTGCATTATCCGGTGTTTAAACGGGTGTTGATAAATGGCGGATTTGAAAGTGCCTGGCAGCGAATAAACAGTACGGAATCGGGTGATCACTCCAGACAGAGAACAGCTGGTTATCTGCTAAGTGATTTCAATATTTATTCAGATTATTTAGGTATTATTCGATTTATAAGTATTAATGGAGCGTTGCGCTACGAGAATTTTTCAAATTATGGCGATATTTTTCTGCCTGGATTTGGATTTAATCTTCAGGGGAATATTTGGCAGTTATATTTAACCGGCAGCAAAAATTATCGTATTCCGACCTTTAATGAACTATACTGGCAACCCGGTGGTAACGAAAATCTGCATCCGGAAAAGTCACTCAATTTTGAAACAGGCTTTGAAATTAAAAGTCATACCAGTCCTTATCTTTTTTACAATTTCCAAACAGCCTTATACCAGAATATAGTCAAAGATCAAATAAAATGGTTACCGGATAATAGTAGTATTTGGACACCACAAAATATTAGAGAAGTATTAAGCAGAGGCATTGAACTGGAGGTTTCTCTTTATGATGCGGGTGATATCCATAAATTATCCTGTAATTATCGCTATAGCATTTCAGAAAAACATAAAGCTGAAAGCAATGATGATGAGACAGCAGGAAACCAATTGCCTTATCTG
>JARRPN010000310.1:0-3560 GCA_037382875.1 Calditrichaceae bacterium
GACCGGCAGATCAGGAAGAGTGACATCAGTGTATATTGTTCATCCCTGGTCAGCTGACTCATTCGATCATCACCGCGCTCAGCACGTATGCCTATATGGCCCAATGGCAGCATATCTCCATCCGGCCAGTGCCCTGGTCCCATATAGGAAATCCATTTTTCAAAAAGAGAAAAGTGTTCATTTAACTGTGACCAATTATCCCAAAAATCATCAATAATCCGCCACATATTTGCATGTTTTTGGACATGATCGGCAGATTCGATTGGCGTTTCGCCTGGAGACGTACTCAAAACAATTGGTCGTCCGCAATCATCAATAGCATTTCGTATCAATTCAATTTCATCCTGGTGATAGGGACGGGAAAGATCATCAATCTTGATAAAATCAATTCCCCATGATGCATAGAGTTGCAAGACCGAATTATAATATTCCTGTGCACCTTTTTTTGCAGCATCAACGGTGTACATATCGCCAAGCCATGTGCAAAGCAGATTCGTATTGTAAATATCTTTTGCTGTTAGATCGGTACCAAGAACCGGTGTGTTATTCTCGACAGCCAGTTTTGGAATACCACGCATTAGATGAATTCCGAATTTCAAACCTTTGTCATGGATATAATCTGCCAAGGGCTTAAAACCTTTTCCTCCGGAAGCAGAAGGGAATCTGTTCACCGCAGGCATTAACCGTCCATATTCATCCATCACAAATTTAGCATCTCTTTCATTATACCCATGCGCCTTATCATTTTCAATATACCAGCGAATATCAATAACAATATACTCCCAACCGTATTTTTTCAGGTGCTCAGCCATATAATCCGCATTGGCTTTGACTTCATTTTCCGTTACGGTTGGTCCGAAACAGTCCCAGCTATTCCACCCCATAGGCGGCGTGTAGGCCCATTGATGGAATTGTAAATCCGGCGCCGGTTGAGCATATAACGATATGGCTAAAAATAAGTAAATTGAAAAAAATAAAATTTTTATCATACCTTTTCCCATACACTATAATTAATAACTCAATAAATAAGTATAACAATTTACAAATTTAAGGTCTAATTAAAAACAACTCATCGGAGTTTTTAAATTTATTCATTATTTTAGACAATTATTTTAAAGAAAAATTCCTTTGTATGATTTTAAAATCTAAACGGATTTTTTTGTGACCAAAAGAAGTTATTCACTTAAATTAACCTGGATAAGAAAACTTGAAAATTATTTATGAATTGTTTAGACTCATAATGTTGATCGAGTTTCATTCTCATTCTAATCAAATAAAATCTATTTATTAAAAGAAGGCTTATTATGAATTTACGACGCAATTTAAGTATGTTGTTAATTAGCTTCCTGATTGTATTTTTATCACTAAACTTCCTTTTTGCTTCTGAAGGCGCTAATGGGGCTGTAACACCCGATAAAAATACTTCTGATCTTTCGTCATATTTTAAACCGGCCGGATCATCCCCGATGGCGCCTGATGAGGATGGTTTTCTCCAGCGTTGGCTGCTTCTTGAGCCGATACACAAACAAATCCGCAGCAATACTGTTTTTGTTGACAGCTACATTCGGGAAGCATTTAATACCGAATACTTTCCAAACCAATTTACCGTGATTCCAAAAGACAGCGATGTAGTGAAGGTAGCAGACCAGGAACTTGCCTGGCACGCGCTGGAGTCCAATAATTATAATGTGAAACTTTTTCGTTTTGCAACCGGGCTTAAAAAACAAATGTATGGCGTTTTATTTTGGGCAGTAACTGTTGTTAATAGTCCACGGGAAATGAAAGATGTCCGTCTGGCAGTTGGATCCAACTCAGCATCCATGTGGTGGCTTAACGGCAACGAAGCCGTAATCCTTTCCGGTGACCGGCGAATGTCTATGGATGATTGTGTATCCAAACGTCTTACACTTAAAAAGGGTAAGAATATTATTCGCGGCGCTGTGATTAACGGCCCCGGCATGAGCGACTTCTGTGTCCGTTTTATAGATGAAAATGGTGATCCGATCAAAGATATTACCATAGATCTGAAATAGCTGGAAATAATAAATATCTTAAAAATGATTTTAATCGTTGTGTCATTGGAGGTTATATGAAATCCCGTATTACAGCAGCAATGTTTAGTACTCTGCTTTTTATCTTCCTGTCTTACCCTGTATTGGCTCAGACAGGTAAACCATTTATACACGATCCATCGACTATCCAGGAGTGCGATGGTAAATATTACACTTTTGGCACTGGCGCCGGGGGACTGATTTCTGAGGACGGTTGGGTCTGGAATGGCGGAGCTGAACGCCCTGGTGGCGGAGTAGCGCCCGATGTCATTCATATTGGGGATCGATACTACATGACTTATGCCAAAGGCGGCGGCGGATTAGGCGGCGGACATGCCAGTAATGTGTATGTAATGTGGACCAAAACGCTTGACCCAAAGTCACCCGATTTTGGATTTAAAGATGAAACCATAGTCGCATCATCAGATGGTAAGGAAGACTGTGACGCCATTGATTCAGCTTTCCTTCTCGATCCCACCGACGGAAGGCTTTGGCTTACCTATGGAACATATTTCGGTTTCATCCGGATTGTCGAACTCGATCCTGAAACAGGCAAGCGAATGCCTGGTAATGAAGCGATTGACATAGCCATTGATTGTGAAGCAACAGCTATGATGTATCGTGATGGCTGGTATTATCTTTTAGGTACACACGGCACCTGTTGCGACGGCACCAATTCTACTTATAATATTCGGGTCGGACGCTCTAAAAAAGTGACCGGCCCCTACGTTGATAATATGGGCGTACCTATGCTTAAAGGCGGCGGTAAACTTGTTGTAGCTGCGAGTGGTACATATTTTGGACCTGGACACTTCGGTTTATGGGACCTGGGAGACGGTGTTCAGAAATTTTCATGCCATTATGAAGCTGATTTGCAATATGGCGGTTATAGCGTACTTGGTATTCGCCCGTTGCTATGGAAAGACGGATGGCCGGTTGCAGGCGATAATTTTGAGGAAGGAACTTATCAAATACAATCCGAACGCAGCGGATATGCTCTTGAACTGACAGTGGATTTTGTTAGAATGCCTCGTGAAAGAAGATTCTTCAGACCGCCTGCTGACGAACCTATTAAACCGATTCCGGCTCAGATCCTTGCTGATGTTGAGGCAGGTTGGCCTACTGGTGAAATTGAAGTCCGGATGGCTGACTATATGGTTCGTCCTCATCAAAAGTGGACGATCACACCTGTGGATGGCGTTGGAGGTTATCCCGGATCACCGTTTTTCAAAATTTCTATAGAAGGAATGGACCGTGCCCTGGCTGCCACAGCAGAAAAAGAGGTTATCGCTGTTCCGGCTTTTACCGGCAGTCCTGAACAACTTTGGCGAATTGATCAGTTGATTGACGGCACTTACCGCGTCATGCCAAAGGTCGTGCCGAATTGCGATGAACCACTAGCTCTGACAGCAATCGGTAAATGTACTCCAACACTCACTAAATTTGATCCAAACAGCGATAAAGCGCGTTGGAATTTTAAAACGTTAAAATAGATATTCATTTATAGAA
>JARRPN010000311.1:0-5480 GCA_037382875.1 Calditrichaceae bacterium
AAAATCGCTACGCCTATAAACTTGAAGGATTTGATGATAACTGGAATTATGTTGACGCAAAACAAAGGGCGGTTACCTATACTAATCTGGATCCCGGCAACTATACTTTTTTAGTAAAAGCATCCAATAATGATGGCCGATGGAATGAAAAGGGAACTTCTCTTAAAATAAAAATTTCACCTCCGTATTGGAAGACCTGGTGGTTCCGATTCATATTAGTAGTTTTCTTAGCTATAGTTCTAATTGCTCTTCATCGGTTAAGAATGAGGAGAATACGAAATATAAACAGGGAATTAGAAGAAAGAGTAGCCACACGAACGGAAGAACTTGAGCTGATCAACAAAGAACTGGAAGCATTTACTTATTCGGTATCACATGATTTACGTGCCCCAATGCGCAGCATAAATAGTTTTAGCGATATCCTGATTGAGGATTATGCCGATAAAATAGATGAGAAGGGAAAAGATTATTTAAGTCGTATAAGTTCTTCCGGTAAATATTTGGGTTTCCTGATCGATGATATGCTCAAGCTCTCAAGGATTACTCGAAGTAAGCTCATATTTGAGAAAGTGAATTTAAGCAGTATGATTTCGTCCCTCATTGAAGATTTGAAACAAAAGGAACCAAACCGAAAAGTCGTTTTAAAAATTGCAAATTCTCTTGTCGTAAATGGGGACAGATCACTTTTAAGAATTATGTTTCAGAATTTGCTGGATAATGCCTGGAAATTTACATCAAAAAAATCCGAAACTTACATAGAATTCGGCAAAACATTATATAATAAACAACCGGTTTTTTATATAAAAGATAACGGTATCGGTTTTGAGAACAAATTTTCTCATAAAATTTTCGAACCCTTTCAACGTCTGAATAAGGATTTTGAAGGAACCGGTATTGGCCTTGCAACAGTGCACCGGATTATCCAGAGACATGGAGGTAAAATATGGGCAGAAGGAAATAAAGATGAAGGCGCGACCATTTATTTTCATTTCTAAGTTTCTAGTTTATTTGTTGGATTTGTCTCTATTCTAATTTACCAAGCCGCTTGACTAATTCTATCTGTAAAATTTGTAGTGTTTCTCAACATATATAGGTATTGATAGATTATTCAGAAGAAATTCTATGAATTTTTAAATTCATAATAAACTCCAATCTTATTAGCAAATTATTATTTAAGATTTTATATTTATAAAAAAGCAATTATTAATCAGTAAAGGATAAATCGTATACTTACGCGAAGCTATTCGAAAAGACATAAGATTGGTTTTTTTCTCGGTCCGGTTCTATTTTTATTGATTCTCATTCTACCTACGCCGGCGGATATGAGTGCCTCTGCTATCAAAGTAGCGGCGATTGCTGTTCTAATGGCAACCTGGTGGATAACCGAAGCCATACCTATTCCAGCAACTGCACTTTTACCCATTGCTTTATTCCCATTGTTAGGCGTGATGAAAGCTGCAGAGTCAACTACACAATACGCTAATCATTTAATTTTTCTTTTTTTGGGTGGATTTTTTATTGCGGTTACTATGGAAAAATGGCAGCTGCATACCCGTATTGCCTTGCATACCATAAAATTAATTGGTGTAGGACCCAGTCGGATCATTCTGGGATTCATGCTGGCTACTGCTTTTTTATCCATGTGGATCAGCAATACAGCGACAGCCATGATGATGCTACCTATCGCACTAGCAGTTGTCAATCAGGCTGCAGATTTTATTAAGAAAAATAATATTGATGACATTGATATCAGACCTTCTTATTTTCGGTTTGGAACGGCTTTAATGCTGGGTATTGCTTATGCAGCATCTATCGGTGGTGTGGCTACAATCATTGGAACTCCACCGAATACGATTATGGTTGGATTTATTGAAAAAACCTATGGACAACAAATTAGTTTTGCTTCATGGATGGCCATAGGCTTACCACTCGCAGTGATCATGTTGATTTTAACATGGGTCTATTTAGTTAAGATAGCTTTGCCGCCAGAAATAAAAGAACTGCCCGGAGGTCAGGAAGTGCTGCTTGGTGAATTAAAAAAATTAGGTCGTCTATCCAAAGCAGAAAAATTAATTTTGATTGTATTCGCCTTTGTAGCATTTTCCTGGATATTCAGGGGATTTATACGGATAGAAGAACTAAAATTTATACATGATTCAACTATTGCCATTATCGGAGCCCTTCTATTATTTATTATTCCTGTTAATTTTAGAAAGGGTGAGTTTTTGTTAGATTGGTCCACAGCAGTTAGAGTACCCTGGGATGTTATTCTCTTATTTGGCGGTGGTTTAGCCCTTGCTAACGGTTTCCAGGTATCCGGTTTGGATCAATGGATCGGCGATCAACTGAAAATTCTGATGGGTGCTCCGTTACTTGTATTGGTTGGTATAATCGTGTTTGTTACAATTTTTCTGACAGAAATTACTTCGAATACGGCGACATCGGCTATGATGATTCCAATTATGGGCAGTATTGCTCTGGCAATGGCTGTTCATCCCTATGGTCCGATATTCGCAGCAGGTATTGCCGCTTCCTACGCCTTTATGCTGCCGGTGGCAACACCTCCCAATGCAGTCATTTTTGGTAGTAAGTATGTAACGATTCCTAAAATGGCTCGAGTAGGCTTCTTTCTTAACTTGGTTGGATGTATTTTGATCACTCTGTTAATAATGTATCTTGTGCCTTTAATCTGGAATATTGATTTACATCTATTGCCGGCTTGGTTGAAATGATATTAAAAAGAATTTAATATGAAAGAATTGCGTTTTATAGATTATTAATTCAAATTTTGTATCGGGTGATTCATTATGGAAACTTTAGCACTGGTTATTTTTTCTCTTACCGGTTATTGGTTAATGTACCGGATCTATGGCCGATTTATTAGCAAAAAAATATTCGCGCTATCAGAAAGTAATAAAGTGCCATCCGTTGAGTTTGAAGATGGTGTTGATTATGTGCCAACCCGTAAAGAAATAATTTTCGGGCATCATTTTACCTCAATTGCCGGAACAGGTCCGATTGTAGGACCAGCTATTGCAATCATTTGGGGCTGGCTGCCGGCTATTTTATGGGTGTTCATTGGCTCAGCCGTTATGGGCGCTGTGCATGATTTTGGTTCGTTGATTATATCAATGCGTAATCAGGGTAAGTCCATTTCCGAATTTACATCCAAATATATTAATGCGCGGACTCGTGTTTTCTTTTTCATTATTGTCTTTTTGGCTATTTGGATCGTAATTGCTGTGTTCGGATTGGTAATTGCAATCATATTCCACATGTATCCCACTTCAGTTTTGGCTGTCTGGCTGCAAATTCCCATTGCCATATATCTTGGGCATCTCATCTATAAAAAAGGAAAAAATATTGGACTTTGGTCAATAGTGGCCGTTGTAGCTATGTATTTTACGATTGTATTGGGAAGTTACTTTCCATTGGATATGCCGTCGATTTTTGGCATTCCAGCTACGGGCATCTGGACCATTATTCTATTAATTTATGCGTACATTGCTTCAGTATTACCTGTGACCACTCTTCTGCAACCGCGGGATTTTATTAATTGCTGTAGCTGCCGGGATTGGTATGGGCTACACGAAGGATGGCCAGACTTTATTTGGATTCCAGGCCTGGTCAACTCATTATGCCACATGGACTGCGGCAGCTGGATTGGGTTCGAAAATTGGTGCATTTGTTACCGGGGCTGCCAATATGATGTCAACTATAGGTATTCCACAAAATATTGGTATTGTGATAATGGGTGTATTTGTAGCATCATTTGCCGGAACAACATTAGATACAGCTACGAGAATTCAGCGCTATGTGGTTAGTGAATTAGCTACTGATCTGAAAATTAATATACTTACTAATCGTTATATTGCTACAGCATTTGTTGTAATTACGGCAGCCGCTCTGGCGTTTGCATCTGGCGCAAACGGAGCAGGGGCATTAACACTCTGGCCAATGTTCGGTGCAGTAAATCAGACTCTGGCGGCACTAGCTTTAATCGTAATAACACTTTATCTGAGACGACAGGGTGGATTTAAATGGATGATTGCAGGATTACCCGCTTTATTTATGTCTGTGATGACTTTATGGGCCAGTATATTGAATCAGCTTGATTTCAATGGAAAAGAAGACATTTTATTATTGGTGATCAATGCAGCAACCATTCTTATTGTTTTGTGGATAGTAGTTGAGGGTTTGATTAAATTTTTCAGCAGATCAGACCACTCCGTACAAAGTAAACCTTCTGCTATTTAATGAAGTTTAATTTTAAAAATCGAATTATTTCATTCTGGAATAAATATACCAGTTTAGTAGGTGCTAAAGCCGTTAGTACACTTGAATGGGAAGTTGCTGAAATGGAACATATTTTCGCTATTACTACTATGGGTACATTTATTGGATTTCCTGCACCACCTATGCAAGTTACCTTTGAACTTATGCCAGATATGGAAAAAGACCTCGCATTATTAATAAAGAAAATAGATGTCAGCCAGGCTCCATTGTCAGACTTATTTTCAGTTTTAGATATAACTTGAGTTAATTATGGCAAAGCATTTATTCTTTCTTGGTAAAGGCGGTGTGGGGAAGTCCACTTTATCTGCAATAGAAGGTTTAAAATCAGCAGAGCAGGGACGGACTACATTACTTGTTTCGCTGGATCCTGCACATAATCAATCCGATATTTTCCGGATTTCATTTAATCAACACCCAAAACAAGTCATAAAAAATCTGTATGTAATTGAAATAAATATTGAAAATGAAATAAAGAAATATCTCAGTAATATCCAGTCTAAACTAAAACAATCCTACAGATATTTAACGGCTATTAATCTGGAAAATCATTTTAACATTATTCAGTATTCTCCAGGCATAGAAGAATATGCTTTATTGCATGTGTATGATGAATTTGTTAAAAAATATATAGATAAAGATATCATAATTTTTGATATGCCACCTACGGCTTTGAGTTTAAAATTTTTCAATCTGCCAAAACTTTCACTGCTTTGGTTGGATAAACTTATAGCGTTAAGAAAACAGATCATTGAGAAAAAACAGATCATCACAAATATTAAATTTGGAAAAAAAGAGATAGAAACTGACAAAATAACAAAGAATCTATTGAATCAATCACATACATTTCAAAGGATAGTAAAAAATTTTCAGGATACTACAATCACGCATATTATGCTGGTAATGAATCCTGATACACTTTCAGTTAATGAATCCCTAAAAATTAAAGAGAAACTACAAGCACTCAAATTACGCCCGGATAGGATAATGATAAACAAATATCAAAATCAAAATAAAACTATTTTTAAACAATTTGGTGATATTGCTAAAGACTATTTTCCCTTTGTTTCTGATCCACTTATTGGGCTTTGTCACTTAAAAAAATTTCTTTCTCATCTTAATTAAATAACCTATCATTTTTTAAATTAATTACTTAAGTGGTCATTTTTCGACACTTTTTTATAGTA
>JARRPN010000312.1:0-3387 GCA_037382875.1 Calditrichaceae bacterium
GAAAGCAAAATTATCCAGCAATAAATCATCATTTAGATACACATCAACTGTTTCAGGTTTTACAGATAAAATCGCATTAGAATATGCTGAAAAACTTGGCGTTGCCATGCAGTTAACCAATATCCTTCGTGATATTAAAGAAGATAAGGATATGGGTCGCATTTATATGCCCCTAGATGAAATAAAACAATTCGGTTTAACGGAAGACGATTTTTTTAATGAAAATATGAATGATGCTATGTACAAGTTCATACATTTCCAGGTAAAACGCGCGAATGACTATTATCATCAGGCGCATGACGGTATTAAAATGCTAGAAAGGGATTCACAATTTGCCATATATGCAGCCAGTAAAATTTACCAAAGTATATTAATAAAAATCGAAGCCAGACATTTTAATCCATTTTTAGGTCGTGTCTTTGTAAATCAGGGTAAGAAATTTCTGATCCTGTTAAATGAAATTATAAAAACAAAGATATTGCGTCCGGCATTTTCGATATTTATATAAAGGAATGGCAAATATAATACTTTATTTATTTTCAAAATAGGCTCCATGGTAGCCTATTAAAATAGGTTGCTCAACTTCAGCTCTTCCTATCTCGTTAAATGATTCAGCATTAAGTATTATGAGATAGGAATTCTTTTTTACAGCATCAAGTACGATAGAAATAATAATACCATCATCTTCCCTTTTCGCTTCTGGATTTGGTAAAAACACTGGTTCACTAGGATACTGATTAATCTTAAACCAATTAATAGTATTTCCTGTTTTTATGTCAATTTTGATAAGCTGATTATAAAATCCTTTTCGGTATGCATCATTCACACCCAAACCGTACACGTATCTATAACCAGCATTCATATTATATTTGTCGAAATAATAACGCGGCATCTCAATGCAGACATCACTGATAACTTCACTTTTAATGGTTACCTGATCTTTTAAATCGATACGAAAACGGGTGAGGCGACCAAACGGCAATTCCATATTTTCATCTTTAATCCGATTAATATAAAATGAATCAATAATACTCGCATCCTCATATGCATCAATGTCAAGTATCAACTCTCCATTTTGTTCGAAAGCATTCACATGATGGAAAGCAAAGAAGGCTTCTGTTTGATATTTACCTTTTAATTCGCCATTGTTTCTATCCATCACATAAAATGTGGTTCCCCTTTTCGGCTTCCAATTAAAATTTTCAATAAATGGTTTTAATTGAAATAACAGTTTTAATGGGTAGACAACCAAAGGAAATTCAACAATAACCAAATAATTTTGGCTCAAACCAAAACTATGCAGATAAGCGGGTTCCAATACGGGTATTTCGCCTACAACATCCGCATTACCTTTTCGGTCAATACGCAACATTCTATAATGACTCATTCGACCAAAACGGCTGACTAATTGATACGTTTCACCGGTTCTTAAATCCGTTGTCGGATGGACCGTTGTTATGTGCTGTTTATATTTTGTTTCATAATAATATTCACCTAGAGCTTGAAGGGTATTTGGATCAAATTTAATCTGAGTGGATGTTTCTCCCAGAGCCAGATAGTGATCTGTAAATTTAGCGATATTTACTTTTGCACTATCTGTAATTTTTTGATTGAACACAGCAGTTACTCTATGAAATAAAGAACGGCAGGGATCTGTTGCATATTCGGAGTAGACAATTTCCCCTTTTTCCATGGCTTCATTATATGCTTTGCACTCCAAAAATTTATTTGCATATGCCACATTACCATTTCTAAATGTAAACTTGTGTAACATGGCTAATCCATCAAACCAATGCCGATATTTTTGATTTCCAACTTCAAATGTACCGGGACCATTGCGTATGAACATGCCTTCAAGCCATTCAGGTATTTTACCAGTGATTTTTAACTTATCAATAGATAATTCTTTGTCTGATTTTCCAAATCCAAGTTCTACAAAGTCTTGCATAACTTCTCGCTTATGATGGATCAATTAAATTGGCTGCAATCTTGCCCGAGGATAATACAGAAGGTACTCCAGCGCCCGGATGGGTACCGGCTCCAACGAAATACAGATTTTCAAACTCTTCTGAGATAGGATGGGGCCTAAGATAAGCAGATTGCATTAGGGTTGGCTTCATAGCAAATGCAGCGCCCTTATAACTATTTAGAGTTTCATGAAAATGTACTGGATCGATATGATGTAATGCAACAATATTTTTTCTCAAATCGGGTAAATAATTTTCTTCGAGATATTTTAGAATACTATCACGATAAGATATTCCAATATCCTTCCAGTCTGTACCTGAATCAAGATTGGGTACTAAAGACAAAACATAGAACGATTCACAACCTTCAGGAGCAATGGATGAATCAGTTATGGTTGGCATATGTAAATAAAGTGAAAAGTCTTCCGGCAATATTGCTTTATCAAATACTTCTTTTAAAAGATTTTTGTAACGATTATTAACTATAATGTTATGATGATGAAATTTGGAATCCAAATATCGGCGCTTTGTACCAAAATAGATTACGAATAAAGAATTACTATATTTGAAACTGTCTATTTTTTTGTTGGTCCATTTAATTCGTTTATTTTCCGGAATCAGATGTCGATACGCAAATGATACGTCGCCATTACATACGATTGCATCAAATTCCTCTTTTGAATTGTCATATAATTCAATTCCTGATGCTCTTCTATTTTTTATGATAATTTCCTTAATTTCCGAATTCAGATGTATTTTTCCTCCAATATCAGTAAAAAACCTGCCAAGTCCGTTTACAATTGCACCTGTCCCTCCTTTAGCATAATAGACACCCCATTCCTTTTCGAATTTAACGATAAGAGTGTATAATGCGGGTGTATCATAAGGATTACCACCAATTAATAGAGGATGGAAAGAAAATACACGCCTTAGAAATGGATCCTTTATATACCGTGATACAAAATTATATGTGCTCTGCCATCCGTTTAGTTTGATTACATCCGGCATGATTTTTAGCATTCTGCTCAATTTAATAAAAGGCTGATCCGTATAAGGATGTAGTTTCTCAAATATTTTTTCCGTTTGGTTTATAAATCTTTTATATCCATTAGCATCACCAGGATTCCATTTTTCTATTTCTCCAAGCATATCAACTAATTTGTGCTGATAATCAATACTTTTACCTTCGTGATTAAATATCCGATAGAAAGGATCCAAGGATATTAATTCAAAATAATCCTTCCGGTTTTTCCCTGCCAATGCAAAGATTTCATCAAAAATGTAAGGCGCAGTAATTACTGTAGGACCGCCATCAAATTTAAATCCATTTATTTCATATTGATAGCCCCGACCGCCAAGTTTATCACGCTTCTCATATAAATGGACTTCATGTCCCTTAGCGACTAACCGGTTAGCTGCT
>JARRPN010000312.1:3393-6936 GCA_037382875.1 Calditrichaceae bacterium
AAATTTTCCTACATCAATGAATAAAGCAATTTACTTTTAAAAATTATTAGTATTCGATATGAATAATTTGTCGTAAAGTATCTGCCTTCAGAACAAATTTTGCCTCGCTATAGTCAGGAGGACCAAAGCTATCTTTGGCATTGTTAGATACCGCTATTCCTTCCTTTGGCATTCCAAACCAATTTGTGTTTAATTTATCATCTAAATTTTCATCATGCAAAAATCCAACAGCATATTCACCATATTTAATATTTTCGAATACTACTCTACTTTTTTGATTCTCAATTTGAATCGTTTTATTTATATGTGCTTTTTTAAATTCTCCTGGAAATCCATCCTTTGCACTAAAAAGAGATGCATGAAGTTTTCCTTTATTATTTCTAAAATCAACAACAGAAAAAATAATTGTACCTGTAGAATCATTTTCACCTGCAAATACAAATTGTGCCAAAATATAAATAATAAATATCTTTTTCATTCTAATATACTCCATAACCAATTAGTAAATCAAAGACTTATACGTTTATTATCAAAAAATAATTCCTTGAATTTTTATTATTTTCATTAACAAATACTTTTAACTAATTTTTAAATACTAAATCAAAAAAAGATTAAAAAATGAGGTTATATGGGAATAAATTGTATAACATTTTAATTATCAGCAAATTAAAATTTTAATGAAAAAATTAATAATGAAAACACAGTATATTTTTTTAATTCCACTTATTTTTGTTCTCGTTGCTTATGCCGATGTTCAAAAAGGTAAGATTGGAGGTCAAATACTTGATAAGGGCAGCCAGCAACCTTTAGCCGGCGCCAATGTTCTAATAACCGGTAGTAAACGGGGTGCTTCAACAGATGTGGACGGACATTTTATAATCACAGATTTAAAACCTGGAAGTTACAATATTGAAGTACATTATCTGGGGTATGCAACTCTGAAAAAATCAAATATTATAGTAAATCCAAATAGAACAACTATTCTTTCACTTGCTCTAACTGAAGATTATGTTGAAGGTGATATTATAGAAGTATCCGCTGGGTACTTCGAAAAAGCACGTGAAGCTATTGTTAGTACACGATCCATGGATTTTGAAGAAATTCGTCGTAGTCCCGGTGATTTAGTCGATATCCAGCGCGCTGTTCAAGCTTTGCCTGCTGTCGTTACAGGGAGCGACCAGGTAAATGAGATTATTATTCGCGGAGGCTATCCCGGAGAAAATCTTTTCATTATGGATAATATTGATATACCCAATCCAAATCACTTCGCCATACAGGGCGCTGGTGGGGGCCAGATTAATCTTTTGAATAGTTATATGGTTCGTAGTCTTGATTTTTACGCGGGCGCTTTTTCTGCCAAATATGGCGATAAAGCATCTTCAGTTCTAGAAATTTATAATCGTAACGGATCAAGAGATCGATTTCGGGGTGAAGGCAGTTTTGGTATGGCCGGTGCCGGAATTTTAGTTGAAGGTCCAATAAATTCTAAAAGTAGTTTTATTATTTCAGCACGAAAAAGTTTTCTTGACTGGCTTATTACATCATTGGAGCTGACGGCTGTTCCCGAATATTATAGTTTTCAGGGTAAATTGACATATGATTTAAATAAGAAAAACCGATTGTTAATTAATGCGGTATACGGTAACGATGATATTAAAATCGAAGATACAGATGAAGCTGGATTTGGTCGTGGCGCAGAAAATCTGAGTACGAAAAATGATCAATTAATTCTGGGTGCAACTTTAAACACATTCTGGCAAAAAAACCTGCTATCCAATACAACTCTTTCAGTAGTAAAAAATAAATTTTATGTCGATGTATATGAAAAATCATTTCAGAAAAAGAATACAATCTACATAAGTGATGCTTTAGAAACAGAATATACTTTAAAATCAGATAATATTTATCAACTAAATAAATGGTCTGAACTTACCTTTGGTGCTTCATGGAAAAATGTTGTCTATGATTATTACAATAAACTGGATTCCGATACATTATTTTATTATCAAAACCAGATAAAAACAGATTCCATTTTTACTATCTATCCCGAAAAAATAGACGACATAAAATTGAATTCATATAAAACAGCAATGTATGCACAATTAAGTATCGATTTATTAAATAAATTTCGAGTTACTGGCGGATTACGACATCATTATTTCGATTACACAGGATTTTCAGCTGTCAGTCCACGTATTGGAATATCCTACTTCATTAATCCTAAAAGCACATTCAATGTAGCTTATGGCAAACATTATCAATCACCGGGTTCAATTGAGCTAGTTTCCAATTCCATCAATAAAAACCTGAAAAGTAAATATACCCAACAATATGTAATAAGTTTTGAGCATCTTTTACGTGATGATATTAAAATCGTATTGGAAACCTATTATAAAACATATTCAAATGTGCCTATTAACAAAACTTATACAACAACGGATCCATTTGACTATGATGATGGAACCTACCTAAATGCAGTTGAAGCCCGTTCAAAAGGATTTGAAGTATTTGTTCAAAAGAAATTGACTAATAAATTTTCAACGCTCTTAAGTTATGCTCATTCGAATTCTGAGGCTAAAGATCCACGTACGAATAAATTTTATAATTGGGATTACGATTATCGAAATGTGCTTACATTTATTTCAGGATATAAGTTTTCTTTTATGGATAAAAAGTGGTATCAAAACATCAAAAATAAATGGTGGTTTTATTCCGTCTCCTGGTTGCCCATATTCCCTGCAGATGAGTTTGAACTTAGTTTTAAATTTCGATACCTGGGTGGAAGGCCTTACACACCGCCGGTATATTACCCGGATTTACAGGAGTGGGTTATCGAAGAAAGCCAATATTTAAATGCCAAAAGATATCCTGATTATCATCGTTTAGATATTCGTATCGACCGTCGAATTGTATTTGATAATTGGAATTTTGTGATTTTCTTTGATTTAAACAATATATACAATCGGGATAATATCTGGGCTTATCAATATGGTGTTGACGATGATGGTGAAAAGAGTATTAAAAAAGTACTGCAATATAAAACGCTTCCTATCGGTGGTTTTTCTATTGAATTCTAGTATTTTTACTATTTTAGATTTGATAAACTTCTTCAAAAGTCAATATTCTTTGAATAACTGCAGGATGTTTATAATTCAATAAATCAAATCCTGCTCCACCAATAAAAACTTCAATGCCAATCTCAGAGCTACAATCACATAGATAATCAAATTCCTTCTGGGCTGTATTAGTATCCTCTACATAGGAACTGGATATATAAATTCGATCTGGTTTAAAAGACTTTAAAATTTTTTCAAAATTTATCATTGGTGTGTTCTGACCGCTAAATAATACTTTGAATCCACGAATCTCGAGAATATGATCTACCATTTTTAAAGCAATATCATGCAATTCATTGGAAAGATTTAAGCAGAGGGCTCTTCCCTTCATTACTTTTGGTAATGAGATAATTCCCTGGAGTATGTTTATTGCATCTATCTATGTTGATGTCGCCAGATGTTCCTGAATTACATCAATTTTACGATC
>JARRPN010000313.1:0-3536 GCA_037382875.1 Calditrichaceae bacterium
GCCTGTTCTGAATGGCCCATGCGATACAGGGTAATTCCTAAATTGGAAGCTGTGACAGCTTTATAGGGGTGATCTTCCTGGTAGACATTATTCATGATTTCCAAGACCTGTTTATAATAATCAGCAGCTTCCTCATAGCGGTTCATTTTTACCAGGATATGAGCCAGGTTACTCATACTTGCGCCGGTTTCGGGACTTGTTTTACCGAATATTTTTTCTCGTAAGGCCAAACCTTTCCGGGCAAAATCTTCTGCTTCCGGATAGCGATCCATCTGGTACATAAGCCTTCCAAGGTGATTAAGGGAATGGGCAACATCCGGGTGATCATCACCGTAAAGTTTCCGCCGCATATCTAATGCTTTTAAGTATAATTTTTCAGATTCTTTATACTTTTTATTATGACGCGCAATCGAAGCCCTGGCATTTAAAATATCTGCAATCAGAGGATGCTCTGTTCCTAATTCTTTCTCGTAGATTTGCTGGCTTATTGTATAGAAGGAATCCGCCGAGGCTATGTCACCCTGCTCAAACACCAGTTCCGCTTTGGTCTGCATTAATTCACCAATGTTCACGGGGTCTATATCATCAACTGCATTAACCATGTTTAATGCTATATTTAAAAGGGAATCAGATTTTTCAAACAGCCCTTTCTGCATATACAATTCGCCAAGGTTAGAAGTGGCAATTAACGTTTCTTTACCGTACTCACCGTAGATTTCCTTTTTCCGGCTTAACGCTTTTACCAATAGTGTTTCAGCCTCTTCAAAATCGGATATCCTTCGATAGACATCTCCAATAATGCCGAACATGGCAGCCTGGATTTCTGGTGTATCAGTTAGTTCATTTTCAATACGGTTTGCACCCTGATCTAATAAATCTCTAGCTGTAATCGTTCTGCCGCGAGCTTCCTCCGGACTGGCGGCTTCAAACAAACTGCCCAAAAATTCAGACACTTCATTTGCTTTCTTAGCTTCCTGCAGAGCCTGATTGGTTTGTTGCTTTAACATGATTGTATACAGGGTAACAATCGAAATAATGATCGCCATAAACAATGATACTAATCCAACGGCAAAACTATGTCTCTGGACAAATTTTCTAGCCCGGTATATCACAAAATCACCACTGGCACCAACAGGCAGCCCGGCAAGATGCCGGTTAATATCGTTACTTAATTGCTCTACATTTTCATAGCGTTGATCGGGTTCTTTTTTTAAGGCTTTCAGACATATATTATCCAGATCACCTCTTAACCTATTGATCGAATGATTCAAATAATTACGATTTGATTCTTTTAATTTTAACTGACGAACCATGGTGCTGGGTCTGGAAGGAATAAAGTTGGAAACAACGTCCTGTATTTCTGTAATCAAATCAGATTTAAAAGCATATGGCCTATTTCCTGTCAGCAATTCATACAAAATCACGCCCAGAGCGTACACATCCGTAACAATGGATATAGTTTCACCATTTATCTGTTCGGGAGCCGCATACTCCGGCGTAAACGGCGCCTTCTCATCATAGGTAATGGTATTAACCTTAATATCGTTTCCATCAGTTTCAAAAACTTTGGCAATGCCAAAATCGAGTAATTTGACCTGTCCTCCATTGGTAACAAATATATTTCCCGGCTTCAGGTCCCTGTGCACAATCAGTTGACTATGAGCATATTTAACCGCTTCGCCTATTTGCAGAAACAGTTTTAATCTATTTTCTATAGACAGATTATTTGTCTTAATATATTCATTAAGTGGCTGGCCAGATACGATTTCCATAACGAGGAAAGGTAGACCGTCTTCCGTTATACCGCCGTCAAGCAACTGGGCAATATTTGGGTGATTCAATTTTGCCAGTATTTGACGTTCCTGACGAAACCGCTCCACAAAACTGGCTGTACTAAGAGAATGATGGATAACCTTGATTGCTACATCCTGTTTAAAGGCACCGTCAGACCTCCGTGCCCGGTAAACAGTACCCATTCCACCTGAAGCAATTACCTCACTCACTGTGTATTCACCGAGTGTTTTTTCAATTAAGCGATTGACAAACTTTTTACGGGATATGGATTCAAGGTTAAAATCAGGTTTTTCTTCTCCCAACAATTTATGGGGATTTTCTTCAGCCTCTAGCAAAGACTTAACTTCATCGTATAATTTCGTATCATTTCCACATTGTTTTTTCAGATAATTATCTCTTTGAGAAGGCTCCAGATTTATCGCAGAATCAAAAAGGGATTGAATTTTGTTCCATCTTTCAGCAGTCATGTTTGTACTGCCTTTCTATTATGCAGCATTATTAAGTTCACGGCTCAGCCAGGCTCTTGCTAGACGCCAATCCCTGCGGACACTGGGCAGTGAAATATTCAGGACACCGGCTATTTCCTGATGGGTTAAGCCGCCAAAAAACCAGTATTCTATAACTAGAAATTGTCTTTCATTCAACAATTTCAACCGATCCAGGGCTTCATCAAGCGCCAGCAATTCATCCGGAGGTATTTCCTCCACCAGGTTTTCTTCTGCCATGGTTAGCATTATTTTTTCACCGCTTCGTTTTTGAGATTTTTTAAAACGGGCATAATCAATAATGATCCTTCGCATAGATTGAGCGGCAATGGCAAAAAAATGGCAGCGGTCATTCCAGTGTATGTTCCGCTGGTTTATAAGTTTTAAATAGGCCTCATGAGCTAAGGCCGTTGGTGAAATTGTGTTGATCTGATTCTCATTATACAGTTGTTTTTCAGCAATGTGATGGAGTTCATCGTATACTAGCGGTATTAACTGATTAATCCGAGTACGATTACCCCCTGATATTTCATGCAGAATCTGCGTAATATCGATATTTAGAGCCATTGATTTATCCGAAAAAATTAAAAAGTGTATTATACAACTAATAATCCATAAAAATGATTCCATCAATTGAAATTAAGGAAGAAGATGAAAACTATATAAATCCTGTTAACTTATAAAGAGTGCACTATGAACTTATATATGGGATTGTAATATTTACTAAAAATTCTATTTGATATAATGTGGGATATCAGATATGATTTTTTTGCTGGAACTAAAAATAAAAACCTCCCCGTACCAGCTTCAAAAGACTGAATCAGGGAGGTTATCATATTTTGAATAAAAATTAAATTTCAGATTATTTTTTCAGAATATCTGAAATTAATGGTCGTGTCCCTCCGGACCATGCACATGACCATGCTGTAATTCTTCCTTTGTCGCCTCACGAACATCTGTTACTTCCACATCAAACGTGAGTGTTTCGCCTGCCAGTGCATGATTACCATCCACTGTTACTTTGTCACCATCTACATTTTTTACGGTAACTATCTGAATACCCTGCTCGGATTTTGCCTGAAACTGCATGCCCGGTTCAATATTATCAATGCCCTGGAAAACATTTTTTGGAATCGTTTGAATCAGAGCTTCATCATGCACACCATAGGCTTTTTCAGGCGGAATAGATACATTAACTTTATCTCCGACCTCTTTGCCTGCTAATTCATCTTCCAGTCCACTGATAATATTCTTATT
>JARRPN010000314.1:0-3529 GCA_037382875.1 Calditrichaceae bacterium
GTAACATCATAACTGGAACTGCCAGGTATCAGGGCGGCTCCAATATCCGATTGACCTTCAAATATTCCAATGGGTTCAAGGACTGTCCTGGCCGGGCGGTGAAAATCTTCCGGAGGTGAAACCTGCTGATGAGTTTCTGATCCCGGCAATGCCCAATCGGGCACATCCTTTTCCTGTGCTAAAACAAGACAGGGTATGCAACCCCAGATGAGTAAGAGTATGGATTTTCTTAACATAATATTTCCCCATATATAATTCTTGAATGTGAAGTTAATACAAAATAAATAATTTAAAAAATTTGTTGTAAAAGGTATAGTAATTTTAATTAATTCTTATTTGATTATCAGCATTCCAGCTTATCTCATCGATCTGGAAATGAAAAGAATTTGGTGCTCGTAAAGTTTATCCTTGACAAACGGACTCATTTGTGTTTGGGTATCGTTTGTTATCATCATAAATAGATTCTGAAATAGCCTGGACAATGCATTCGTAATTGCTGAATTAAATTAGACCTAACCACTCTCAATCTACATTTTGAATGTTTAAACTACGGTAGTTTTTTCAGAAAGGAGTTAAGGATTTATCTTAATGTTTCCTTACTTTATCCAGTGTTACGCCACCTACACCGTAATTCTCATCTTCGTGTTCATTGATAATTATTGAGAATGCACTCGATGGTATGTTTGTTATTTCTGAGGCTTTGTTAGTTAAGATTTCAATCAACTGTTCTTTCTGTACAGAATTGATTGATTCCTTCCCAATATCGATTTGAATTATAGGCATTTAGTTCCTTTCATTAAAGAATGAAATCAATAATTAGTTTTATCAATTTTCATTATTAATGATTTCATATGGAATATTTCTGAATATCCCATTACTAACCACAAAAGTGTCGGAAGGCGTATAGGGCTTAAATGAAAATTCACCGGAAAATGTTTGTTCTTCAGAATCACAATCGGTTACTTTAATCACGCCATCCAAACATGCACCAATTCCAATGAATCCACCATTTATCCCCTTACCATAACTGAAAGATGCTCGATTTGTTATTGCATTCAGATTGTATGTTGTCTCTGGTATTTTCTGGCCGTCAGTATTAAACTGATCAAGACTTATACGAATATAATCGGAATAACTGGTATCATTAAACGCGTCTATATATACCCGCCAATTAGAACTATAATAATACAACATAACCTCTACAGAATCGGCAATGAAATTTTTTCCATCAATTTGGGCTGAAAATTCCCGGGTTAGATCTTTATCATCATTATTGGTTGAACTGCTGCAATACAATAATACAAAACATAAAACTATTGATAGTAGATACTTCATCTGTTATCCTTTCGAAATATTGATCATACAGAAAACTATATCAGCTAGCCATCAGAGCATTGTTAGTTCAGTATTTTAAGGTTTGATATTTTCTTAATTAAATCTACTTTTTTTATAATACTTAGATTTATCGAATGTTTTTTAGTAACCTGTAATATTATTTTATAAAAATATGTAATAGTAAGTCTTTAGATAAAAAGTATATTATTTCAAAAGATATTCTATATAGAAGTTGTCTTAACGTGGTTATGAGCTAAAAATAATCATCGATATAAGTTAGCATATTTTTAGCATCATTCATAAAATAGATTTTCCAGGCTGGATGCCCTTTCATTTTGTCAATATCCTGTTTGAGAATCCATTCTAAATCTCTTTTAAAGGCCTCACGGTTTTGCATTTTGACATAAAAATATTTGGCGCGACCCCAGCGATTCAACAGCCAGTCAGGGCCAACTTCTATGGCTTTGGCAAAGAGATCTTCTGCTATTTTCTTATTACCGCCCACGCTTCTGGGAATGGACAAATAATATAGTGCTTTTGTAAAATAAGGTGCTCCACCCGCATGTTCGGGATTGATGTCATAAAGCAATTCCATCATACTCTTAGCCTTGCGAATCCAGTGGTAATTGATCATCTGACCAAACGCGCCCAGACACTCTTTATAATAATAAAACACAGCGGTCGTCCAGAACAGCATCAGGTCCATATCTTTCTCTTCGAGTACCTTTGCAGCTTCCCAGACATCAGCACCTGCCTCAATTTGTTTTTTAAATAGGGGATTGGTATACATAGCATGTTCATTATAATAAAGAGCTTTTTTAAAAAAATCCTTTTTTTCACTGGTCTTAGTCGAATAGCCATCACCGGCTAAAAGGTAAAGATGACCCAGTTCGTATAATGCTTTATAATTTTGTGGATCTGTCTGCAGAATATCTTCATATATCCTGATAATATCCATCAATTTCTCTCTAGTGTCTACTTTCTTTACTAGGTTATCCGCTTTCTGTAAAAGACTGTCAATACTGGTTTCTTTATCCACAGGCTCGGATACCTGCCAGTCCGGACTATAAGTAAAGCAATGAGTAAGTGTTAAACTGATGATAAAGCATGATGCAATGTAAAATATTCGGATATACAAAGTAACCTCATATTTAAAAACGATACATTAAAAATCGTTATAAAATAAGTATATAATATATTATTTTCCAGTATAGGGTATGAATTGCAAACATCTCTATCTTAATAATTCTATCGCTTTTTCCAGAACCATATCCCGATCCCCAACAATACTCTGTGATGCGGGAATGGCAATATCCGGGAAGATACCCACATCCTCGAGAATCGTCTGATCCGTTTTATAGGCAACCCACCTTGATAAATGATATTCTGTTCCATCCTCAAGATTAAAAACGCCCGGATTGCCCGAGGCGCCGCGTGTTGTATCACCGATACTGGTAACGTGATCCTGAGTCATCATCATGAGAACGAAAGCTTCATTGGAGCTGACACAGCCCTGTCCGATTAGTAAGGCAACCGGTTTAATGAACTGCCAGGTACCAGCGGGTGAAATATCGTTGGATGAAAATGCTGAAAAATCATCATGGTTTGGACCATTTCTTACTTTCCGGTAGGCATAAGTTTCAGTATGTTCTATAAATCGTCCGGCTATATTCTGCGCTAATAATTCATTACCCCCGCCATTTGGCCTAACATCAATGAGAAAAGCTTTAAACCGGTTAAATGCATCCTTATGAGAATCGAATGTATTTAAAAATTCTTCTGTATCTGCGGAATTTATCCAATTAGAAATAAGCAGGTAACCAATGCTGTCAGCTATGGATCCCCAGGTAAAGACCTTACCACTGGTTTGGTTTATATCTGATATGTATTTAGAATAAAACTGATCTGTATAATCAAAATTTACAACTGCTGGTCTGGAATATAACTGTACTTGATTACCATTACTAAAATATAATCGTACGTGGATATCCCTTAACTCGGTTAGCATGGGTGCGAGCACACTTGTAATGAAGTAATTGTAGGTGACTTCTTCTTCAACTAGCGGTTGATAAACTGACTTTAAAGAATCCCAGTTGATTTGTTTATATGTGAAATAAGAATAATTCAGATCAAAATCCTGCCAAACGGTTTGGAATTCATCTGAATAATCAAATTTATCATCATAATCAACCGG
>JARRPN010000315.1:0-7206 GCA_037382875.1 Calditrichaceae bacterium
TATTCAGATTCTCAATATCCTTCACAATATCCGCCATTTTATATATTGCATTCACACCACGCTCCGGCGCTGAGCCATGGCAGGATATACCACTCGTTTTAATTTCCATTTCCATCCGTCCACGATGCCCGCGATAAATATTCAGATTAGTCGGTTCGGTGATGACGACTAATTCAGGATTAATTTTATCTTCATTTACGATGTACTGCCAGCAAAGCCCATCGCAGTCTTCCTCCTGAACGCTGCCAACCATGTATATAGTAAGATCATCCGGAACACCCAACTCTTTAATAATCTTTCCGGCATAGGTGATGGCCGCCATCCCGCCCTTCATATCCGATGCACCTCGACCGTAAATGATATCGTTTTCCACTTTGCCTTTAAACGGATCGTATTTCCATAAATCTGGATTTCCGACATCAACGGTATCTATATGTGCATCAAATGCAATTATCCGAGGCCCATTACCGATTCTTCCCAATATATTACCCATGGGATCAATCGTTATCTCATCATAGCTCAGTTTATGCATTTCAGCTTTAATCCGATTTACCACCTCACGTTCCTTGCAGCTCACTGAAGGAATGGCAATGATATTCCTTAAAAACTGAGCGGTATCATCTGTATACCTTTTTGATAACTCTGATATTTTTTGAATAATATTTTCAGGCATATCGCCTAGACTTTGTGTTTCAAATCCAGCTGATGTATCTTCTATATCATTTCCATTCTCATACTCCGTTTTGTCTGTAGTCGCATGATACATAATTGCCATTTCACCCCCGAGGCTAAAATGTGGACTGAAATAATATTCCCCACCCAGTGCAGGACCAATCCCAAAAGTAAAATCAGAGTACTTTGTAGTGTTATCAAAGCTATTTGTATATTCAGAGCTACTTATTATCATTCCTAATCTGCCACCTACATATATTACTGCATCTCCTTTACGAATGGTTGGATAAATACCTAAACCAATTGTAAAATCTGTATCTGAATATTCCGAATCATCATCATTATCTTCAGCATAATTACTTATTCCTAACATTGGTTCCAATCGAAATGATGGTCCTAAATTTATTGGAAGATAAATTGTAGAACCTGCTCCACTCATATAATCGATTACATTTACGCCAATTCCGAATGCCCGATAACCCTTTTCCTGGGCAAATACCGTATTGAATAAAAATAAAACTGTAAATAATACGACTAGAATAAGAGCTAACTTTTTCATAAACGATCTCCTATAAATGAACTTAATTTAATTAATTAAAAATAACTAAGAATGAGCTCTTTCTTTCTCCTTTCATAAATTGATTAGAAATTCAAGTCCCTTTACCATTATTAGTCCAAAGCAGTATTTTGATTAAAATGATCATAAAATAGGCCGGATATCTTTAAGACCACTACCGGTTAACATGACAACTATTTTCTGTTTTGATTCAATTTTATCCTTATTAAGCATGAATTGCATTCCGGCAAAGGCTGTAGCTGCAGCGGGTTCCACAAATATGCCGCTATTTTCAGATAGAAATCGTATGGCTTTTACAATTGAATCATCGTTCACACTTATAAATGTCCCGCCGGATTGATGTATAGCCCGTAACGCTTTAACCTGATCACGGGGATACCCGACACAGATACTATCGGCAATAGTGGATACACTTTTGCCACAGGCCTCCTGTAATCCTTTTTGATAGGCTTCTACCAACGGAGCGCTGCCTTCAGCCTGAACACCAATCAACTGCGGAAATCGATCAATAAATCCAATTTCTCTTAAATCTTTAAATCCTTTCCATATACCGCTCAAGATGCATCCATCACCGACGGGTACAAAAACAATATCAGGCACATCCCAGTTGAGTTGCTCACAAATTTCCAGAGCGCCTGTCTTTTTTCCCTCAGCCAGATACGGATTTATGGCAGTATTCCTGTTAAACCAATGATTCTTATCACACTCTTTCATGCAGAGGTCAAAAGCATCATCATAAGTCCCTTTTACCAGCATGGTCTGAGCTCCATATGCCTGAAGTTGAGCCAGTTTTGGTTTGGGAATGGTCTCAGGTACAAAAATGTAGCAGGGTAATCCTGCGCTGGCTGCAAATGCTGCAATGGATGCCCCGGCGTTACCGCTGGATGCCGCCCCAATACCTTCGTATCGTCCCTCGAGAGCTTTTACAATAGCCACGGAACTCGCCCGGTCTTTATAGGATGAAGTTATATTGCCACTATCATCTTTAAGAAAAAGCAAAGGTAACTTTAATTTTGAATTTAGGCGTTTATGATGGTACAATGGGCTCCAGCCAACTTTCAGCGGTTGTATATATTGTTCTTCATAAACTGGTAAAATTGGCAAATATCGCCAATGTGAATATTCATTTGATCTCTGTAATTGTTCTTTGGTTAGATGCTTCTTTACGTATTTATAATTATAAACCACATCTAATGTCCCACGTAAGGAACCACAGTTTGGACAGGTATATTGCACATCCTCAGCGGCATATTGTTTTTTACAGTTCACACACCGCAGATATGCTATCTTTTTGTGATCCATTGAATTCACTCAATTTTAAATTTTTTTCCATACTTTTTTGGCAAATTCTCTTGACTTGGCTGCAACTTCTTCTTCATCAATTCCGATTAATTTTTTATTCTTCATGACTATCTTGCCATTAATGATAGTCGTGTCCACCTGGGCATCGGCAATACCAAATAAAATATGTCCCCAGATATTTTCTGAGTTTATCTCAGTAGGAGAATAATAATCTATCAAAATTAAATCTGCCAGATACCCTGTTACAATTTGTCCGATTTTCTGTCCGGATATACGCTCATAAATTTTGGCATTGTTTTTTAATACAATTTGCTGTATCTCATTCCAGCCAATATTTGAATTTTTCAAATCATGTTTATGGATCAGATTTGCTGTACGCATTTCCGGATAGAGCGAAGCATTCATCCCATCGCTGCCCAGACCAACGAGAATCTTTTTATCCATCATTTTAAATATTTGGGTTCGGCCGACCGCATTATTCATATTAGATTGCGGATTATGAATAATCATAGTCTGAGAATCAGAGAGCATATCCATTTCTTTTTCTGTTAAATGAATACCATGAACAGCAATGGTTTTATTACTTAGAATTTCAAATTTATTCAATCGCTCGGCTGCTCTCACGTCCCTGATATTTAAATCATTATCATCCGGACCTTCAGCCAGATGGATGTGGAATCCGCTTTCAAGATGATTGTTAAATTCAGCTGCGCAAAGCAGGGTCTGATCACTTAGTGTGAAAGATGCATGCAATCCAAACAAAGCAGAAAACAAATAATTTGGCTCATTTGAGCTATCCATGCATTTTTTTATATAACGTACATTCTCCTTCATACCCATTTTTGATTTTTCTTCACCGTCCCGATCACTCACTTCATAGCAAAGCGATGCACGTATGCCAATCTTTGAAAGACCTTCTTCAATCCGATCCAGACTCCCATCAATACAGTTGGGACTGGCATGATGATCAACAAAAGTAGTCACACCACTTTTTACCGCTGAAATAGCCGGGATCAACGCACTGTAATAATTTGCCTCGGCATCCAGTGCTTTATCCAAACGCCACCATAATTGTTCAAGGATCTCATGGAAAGTTCGCGGTGATTGTTGCATGGCTAATCCACGGGCATAGGTGCTGTAGCAATGCATATGGGCATTAATCCAGCCAGGCATTAGAAGTTTGCCCTGTCCATCAATTTTATCACTATTCGGATGTTTCTTGATCAGATCAGCTGATGATCCTGTTTCTAAAATCTCACGAGTTTCAAAATATACCGCACCATCTTCAATAATCTGATTGGAATCATTATTCGTAAAAATTCTAGTATTATGGATAAGTGTACCCACTCGGAATTCCTAAATAGTAAATGTAAAAGAAAAATCTAAAAGGAATATAGAATATATCACTCGATCCCATATTTCTTTAGACGATATTGTAACGTTTTATAGGTTATACCCAATGTGTTTGCAGTTCGTTTAAGAGAACCAAAATTATCTTTAAGAGCATCGTAAATCAATTTTTCCTCAAGCTCCGGTAAAGATTTTGTCTTTTCGTTTTTAACAATAGGTATGGAATGCGTCGCTTCTGGGATCATCAGGTCGGCAGCATCAATCTGTGGCCCGTCAGATAGAATGATAGCCTTTTCAATAATATTTTCCAGTTCTCTGACATTGCCAGGAAAGGCGTAATTTTCCAATGCCTTGAAAGCGGCTTGGGTCAGAGCAATCTGATTCTTATTATAGCGTTCAGTATATTTGTTAATAAAATAATTCGATAACAACAGGATATCTTCTTTACGATCAATAAGTCTCGGTACTCTGATATGAAAGACATTTAAACGATGATATAAGTCGGTTCTGAAAGATCCTTCACGTACTTTGGCTTCAAGATCATCATTGGTTGCAGCTAACACACGGACATCCAGTTCCTTTGATTCATGAGAACCGATGGGTTCTACTTTTCTTTCCTGGAGAACCCGTAATAACTTAATCTGTAAATCTGCCCGCATAGTACCAATTTCATCCAGAAAAATGGTTCCACCTTGTGCCTGTTCAAACTTGCCAATATGAGATTTATTTGCTCCTGTAAACGAGCCCTTTTCATGACCAAATAATTCACTCTCGATCAAGGATTCGGGTATGGCTCCGCAATTGATAGCAACAAAAGGCCCATTACTTTTTTTACTGCTGAAGTGAATGGCCCGGGCTACCAGCTCTTTGCCCGTTCCGCTTTCACCGCTTATTAAAACCGTGGCATCAACATCTTTGATCCGTTCAATTAATTTATATATATCCCTCATGGCCGGACTTTTACCGATGATATTCTGATAATGATAACGTTTGGTGATTTCATCTTTTAGTTTTCTATTCTCAGAGATGAGTTCACCGCGTTCACAAGTACGTCTGACAACATGCAGTAATTCTTCCTTTTTAAATGGTTTAGTCAGGTAATCGGAAGCGCCTCCTTTAATGGCATTTACAGCACCAGGTATAGTGCCAAAGGCTGTCATGATAATCACCTGTATCTCAGGATTATAATCACGGACACCTTTCAATACATCCAGACCGTCTTTACCGGGCATTTTTAAATCGGTTAAAATTAAATCAAAATTACCACTGGTGGCATACTCCAATCCCTGATCACCATCAGCAGCAACCACCACCGAGTATCCTGCATCGGTAAGGATATCATTCAAAATATCGCGTTGTGATTTTTCGTCATCAATGACCAGAATGTGCATAGACATACCCTGATATTATTTAAACTTAATGATAACTTCGGTACCCTGGTTTGGCTCACTATTGATTTCGATATCACCGCCATGGGCACGGATAATCTTATAAGCAGTCGGCAAACCTAAGCCACTGCCGGTTGCTTTGGTTGTATAGAATAAATCAAATATATGTTCGATATCCTTTGCCGAAATGCCTGATCCGTTATCTGCAATATGAATCGTTTTACTTTTAGAATTAGTAGTAATTGCCAACTGTCCACCATCTTGCATAGCTTGAATGGCATTCAGAATAATATTAACCAAAGTAGTTTTAATACGGGCTGCATCCACCCTCATTTTAAAATGTTCGGAAAAAGTGGTTACCAGCCCGAGGTAGTTCAGAAAGTTATTCACAATTTTGTCTAATCGTTTTATCTCGTTTTGTATAGTGCCAATATATTGCTGAGCCTGCTCATTTTCTTCACCAACAAGCTGATCACCTAAATGATCGATGGTTAAATTGATAGCATTCAATGGATTTTTAATTTCATGGGCCACTCCGGCTGCTAATTGCCCCAGAGAAGCCAGCCGCTCTTTGCGTTGTAAGTGTGCTTCCTTCTCTTTATTCTTGCGTAATTCACCAACCATCTTATTAAATGCCCCGGTTAAAACACCGATTTCATCCTTTGAATCATTCTCTACATTGATATCCAGATCCCCGTCAACAACTTTTTCAAAAGATACTTTCAAAGAGTCAATTGGTTTCAGAAATTTTCGGGTAATGAGCATAATTACAAGTATTGATATAATAAAGATAACAAGCGAAATAATGATATTCTTATTGCGACTTTGTACAATTGCACTCTGAAGTTCTG
This sequence comes from Calditrichaceae bacterium, assembly GCA_037382875.1. Lineage (GTDB taxonomy): Bacteria > Calditrichota > Calditrichia > Calditrichales > Calditrichaceae > JAFGKZ01. Next base: position 6,141 of record JARRPN010000315.1, read on the forward strand.
CAGTACTGTAATTAAGACGTAAAATTTTTGGTGATTGCGGTTCACTAAAATCAGGTACGACAAAAGTAAATGATGGTGGTTCACCTCTCTTTTTAATTCGTTCTCTTCCTCTTAAAGCGTACTTTATTGAGTCTCTTTCTTTAATTGGATTCAGATTAACTTCAATCTCTTTGACAAACCATTTCATGGTATCGTCATCCGTAATGAAAATGTCTTCATTCTCATCCGTATTCGTATTCATAGCTAGATCAAGAAAATCCTGCTCCGGCAAATGTGACTCCCGCTTTCTTACTTCAACACGGATTTTATCATCCAGTCTGCGTTTGAAATTGCGATACACAGTTTCCTCAGAATCCTTATTACTAAATACTTCTGCTGATTTAATCAGGCTATCGATATTAGATTTAAAATACCAACGATTTATCCTGTGTCTGGGTAATGGCGGAGGATGTGGTATATTCTTATTATTAAGAATATAGTTTTCTTCAAGAAATTCCACATCAGTTGCTTCATTAATTTTTGAGGACATCTTCGTCAATTCATCAACAATATCATTCTGAGTCTGTTGTGTAAAATAGAACTGAATACCCAGAATACCTGCCATCAATATGGAAAGCAATATTATAAATTTTGTTTTGATACTTAAATACACAGCATATCCTGTTCAAAGTAAGAACCCGCCACAGATCTGCAACGGGTAAATGCTTAATTTTATTTAGATTACCCTAAATCGAAGATGAGGGAGATTCTTATCATGTTTATCATCATGAATCCGTTTGATTCGTTTTCTTATATTGATGTTCTCACCGTCTTTATCGAACCATTGCATTGAGCCATCACCCTTTTTCATTTTCATCATCCGGCCTGGTCTTGGCCCTCTTCTTTTCTTTTCTGCCAGGGTCACAGAAACATTCTTTTTACTTCCTTTACGTGAATAATATACCGTTACTTTTTCACCCGGATTATAAAAATTGAGCGTACGGATTAAATCTCGATAGTCTTTAACTTCCCTATCATTTATTTTTGTAATGACATCACCAGCTTTTAAACCAGCTTCTTTAGCGGG
>JARRPN010000316.1:0-4082 GCA_037382875.1 Calditrichaceae bacterium
TGATGATCACTATCAGGGTGAATATATTAAAGATATCGCCCGATCCATTTATGAAAAACATGGCGATTCACTTAAGAACGATCAGGATAACCCCATCTTTAAAGATCAGGCCGAACAATCTATTTTTGAAGATATCAAGAAAACGGTAAAGCGTCTCGGTTTTAACTTTGATGTCTTTTACAACGAAAATTCTCTCTATGAGGCAGGTAAAATTGAAGAGGTTATCCAGGCCATGGATGACAAAGGCTATATTGAAAAACGCGAGGGTGCGACCTGGTTTTTAACAACAAAGCTGGGTGCAGATCAGGATCGTGTTTATGTTAAAAGTACGGGTGAGCCGACTTATCGTTTGCCGGATACCGCTTATCATATTGAAAAAGTAAAACGTGGATTTGATCTAATGATTGATATTTTTGGGGCTGATCATATCGCTACCTACCCGGATGTGCTTTCCGCTCTGGAGGTTCTTGGGTATGATGTTAGTAAAATAACTGTTTTAATACACCAGTTTGTAACTCTGACTGAAAATGGTGAAGTAGTAAAGATGTCCACACGTAAAGCCAACTTTGTGACGCTAGATGAATTAATGGACGAGGTTGGTGTGGATGTGACCCGCTACTTCTTTATTATGCGCCAGATGAATTCACATCTGAATTTTGACCTGACCCTGGCTAAAACACAATCGGATGAAAATCCCGTTTTTTACATTCAATATGCCCATGCTCGGATATGCAGCATTCTTTCACTGGCGGATACTAAAAATATTTCACTCGAACAGAAAGCAGATTTAACGAATCTGAAAACTACTGAAGAAACTAATTTGATTAAGCATTTAATTGATTTTCCCAATATAGTGGAATCTTGTGCACTCAGTTATGCACCCCACCGCTTAGCCGCATATTTGTTCGAACTGGCTACTCTCTTTCATAAATTTTATACGGAATGCCGGGTCATTACAGATGATAACGAGCTAACGCAATCACGTATAGCTTTGATCGATGCTACTCGAACAATAATTGCAAACGGGCTCAAATTATTAGGTATTGCAGCACCGAAAAAGATGTGAGATTAAAGGAGAAATTATGAGTATTCTTGTTGTTGGTTCACTAGCGTATGATACAATTGAAACACCCTGGGGAAAAATGGATGATGCTCTGGGTGGATCAGCTCTTTATTTCAGTGCGGCTGCAAGCCATTTCAGTCCGGTTAATGTAGTTGGTGTCGTTGGTTCGGATTTTGATTCTTCCAAGATTTCATTTCTAAAAAAACGCAATGTAAACTTTGACGGGCTCTATGTTGAAAGCGGCGATACCTTCCGCTGGGGTGGTCGCTATCATGAAGATTTAAATAAAAGAGATACCCTGTTCACCTACTTAAATGTATTCGAACGATTTCAGCCAAAAATCCCTGTGCATTATCGTAAATCGGAGTATGTATTTCTGGCTAATATTGATCCCGAACTTCAATTACAGGTTCTGGATCAAATCGAAAAACCCAAACTGATCGTACTTGATACCATGAATTTCTGGATAAGTGGAAAACGAAAAGTTCTGGAAGAAGTTATAAAACGATGTGATATTCTAATCGTTAACGATCAGGAAGCACGTGAGCTGACTAATAAACCAAATCTGATCAAAGCAGCCCGTCTTTTAACGGAACGAGGGCCAAAAACAATCATTGTAAAAAAAGGTGAACATGGCTGCATGATGTATCACAATAACAGTTATTTCTTCGCTCCCGCCTACCCGTTGGAAAAAGTTATCGATCCAACAGGCGCAGGTGATTCCTTTGCAGGTGGATTTTTAGGTTATGTTGCAAAAGAGAACAAATTAAATCACGAAACTTTAAAAAAAGGAGTGGTCTACGGAAGTGTGATTGCATCGTTCAACGTAGAAAATTTTAGTTTTGCACAACTGGAAAAACTTGCAGTGGATGAATTAAAAGAACGGGTTGAAAATTTTAGACAGCTGACTGCATTTTAATATTAGACGCCCGGTCTACATTCCTGTCTGCTTTAGACAGTACTATTGTAAATGTACTGCCCTTCCCCGGCTTGCTTTCCACGACAATTTCACCGCCAAAGGATTCAACAATTTCCCTGGATAAGGCTAATCCTACACCGATACCGCTGCCCATAAATCCTGTTTTTGATGTGGAGTGATGCATTACATCCTGTACTTCATAGAAGGGTTCAAATATCAGATCCAGTTTATCATTCGGTATGCCGATGCCTGTATCTGCCACGGAAATAAATACTTGTTTGTTTATACTCTCACTGGAGACCGACAAGGTAACTTTACCACCAGCATTGGTAAATTTAAGCGCATTTTGAATTAGCTCGCGAATGGCTCTTTTAAATTCTTTCTGATTGGCAAGTATAAATAGATCATCATTTGAATTTACCAGATTAAAACTCACATCACGCCTGGTAAACAATGCATGCATTTCATTATATATTTCATCTACCAGTTCATTGGTATTGATTAATATTTTTTCAGGTTTTCTCCGGCTTTTAGACAAGTTGGAAAGATTATGCATATCATCTATCATCTCTACCATTTCGTCTACCGTTTTTCCGATAATCTGTAAATATTCGTTCACATCCTCATTATTCTGATCTTCCAGCTCCATATCCATTAAATCGAGATAGCCTTTTAGCACAGCCAGAGGTGTACGCATTTCATGATTGGTGATAGTAATAAATTTATCTTTCAATTCATTCAGTTCAGAGAGCTGTGCATTCATCGTTTTGAGCTTTTTATTTTCCCGGCGCGCCTGAATCCTCTGCATACATTTGTTGAGTACAATCTTGACATGCTCCATTGAAACCGGTTTGGTGATGTAATCAAATGCGCCCTGTTTCATGGCTCCAATTGCATTTTCGATAGTCGCAAAACCAGTTACAACGATGACTTCTGTATCACTCTCTTTTTTCTTTATTTGTCGGAGTGCTTCCAGGCCGTTCATGACAGGCATATTCAAATCAGTAATAACAATATCAAATTTATTATTCTTTAGCTTTTCCAGTCCCGTTACACCATTATCGGCCGAATCAACCTTATAGCCAAGCATGGTAAGCATATCAATATAACTTTCCCGAACATCCGGCTCATCTTCTATAAGCAATACTTTTGCAATAAAGTCAGGTGCCATTTAAAAACCTTGTTTAATACAATTTATTATAATAAAACCTGTATTTTTGTAAACGTTTATTCCTCGCGATCTGGCTCAGGGAATTTTGTAATTATGGATCGGATATGTTCAAGTTCACTATTTATCTTTTTTATATATTCATTGGTTTTTTTATCTGTACTATGTATTTTTTCAGATAACAGGAATACAGATGTATTTAAAACATTCATTCTTGTTCTAAGGGCCTCAACAAGATTTTTTTCGTCAATATTTACATCTGGTTTATTACTCAACTGTATTCCTTTATCTTTAGAACCGTCACAATCACTTAAATCTTCCTTGATCCTGTTAATACAGTCGGCTTATAACGTTAACTAATGATTTAATCAGCTTGATTTTGCCTTAAAAATTTTCGATAATAAAATATGAATCAACAGGATAATAAACTGGCCAAATGGTGGCAAAAGACTGATAACAATAAAATTTTATGTACGCTCTGTCCGCGTTATTGCAAAATTGGAAACGGACAGGCAGGTTTCTGTTTTATCCGGCAAAATATTGATGGCAAATTGTATTCGCTTGGTTATGGTCATCCCACGGGATTTGCCATTGATCCCATTGAGAAAAAACCATTAAATCATTTTTATCCCGGATCCAGAATATTAAGTTTTGGGACGGCAGGCTGTAATCTTGGATGCAAATTTTGTCAGAACTGGTCTATGAGCAAAGCCCGGCTGGCTGATTTGAATTCCCTGGAAGCGACTCCGGAACAGGTTGTGAAAATTGCTATACAGAATGATGCGCCTTCCATTGCCTATACGTACAATGATCCAACCATTTTTGGTGAGTATGTCATTGATATTTCCAGAATTGCCAGAGAACACGATATTAAATCGGTTATGGTCACCTCCGGATATATTGATAAGGAAGCCCGAAAAGATGTTTATCAG
>JARRPN010000317.1:0-5074 GCA_037382875.1 Calditrichaceae bacterium
TACCGGGTATAACATTTTATTTGGAATTAACACCGGAGGAATCATTCAAACGAATGCGTATTGCGGGAAGGACAGCAGACAGACTGGAAACAGCCGGAATAGAATTTTTCAACCGTGTGTTTAATGGTTATAGACAGATGGCAGAATCAGATTCAAAACGATTTTGTGTCATTGATGCAAATTCTTCAATTGAATCGATCCATCAACAAATAGTAAATGAAGTTTCAAAAAGGATTGGTTTGTAAGATGAGATACAGATTAAAAATTTTTATAAGTAGTTTATTTATTATCAGTCTGGTTTCAATAATGTGGGTGTCAAATCCTGCTGATGCTGATGAACAGGATTACTATCTTCGATTGAAAAAAGGCTGGGAATATATGCAGAAGGTGTATGAGAATCTCAATCAGCATTATGTTGAAGAGGTTGATCCGTATCCTTTGATGAAAGCCGGTATCAATGGAATGCTTGATAAACTGGATCCATATACAGTATTTCTGGAGGAAGATGGCGAACGTCGTCTGCAAATTATTACCACCGGAAAGTATGGCGGTTTGGGTATGGAGATAGGCCTTCGTAATAAAAAAGTTACCGTTATTGCACCTATCGATAACACACCTGCAAAAAAGATCGGTATTCAGGCCGGTGACATCATCGAAAAGATTAACGGTAAAGATATATCCGGCTGGAGTGTAGATGAGGTGTCAGATCAATTGCGAGGAAAAATCGGTACGGATGTCACTCTGGAAATCCATCGGCCTGGTTTGGATGAGCCATATTCTTTTACGCTGACACGGGATGAAATTGTAATTGAAGATGTTGGTTATGCCGGATTTATTGAACCTGGCGTGGCTTATTTACGTCTGACTGGATTTACTGAAAAGGCATCAGATGAAATGAAATCAGCCATCCGCTCATTAAAGAATGAGCAGGATATCCATGCTTTTATTTTAGATCTCAGAGGAAATCCGGGCGGTTTATTAGATGCAGCTGTTAATGTGGTTAATATCTTTGTAGATGAGGGTGAATTGGTTGTATATACCAAGGGTTTTCGTGAAAATGAGGCTAAATTCTATACAAGAAATAATCCCCTTTTGCCTGATATACCCCTGGCTGTTCTGGTTGACCAGGGAAGTGCAAGTGCATCGGAAATTGTTGCCGGCGCTTTGCAGGATTTAGATCGTGCAGTGATTATCGGTGAATCTACCTTTGGAAAAGGACTGGTACAAAAGGTGTTTCCAATTGATAATAATAAAGGTACAAAATTAAAAATCACGACAGCCCGTTATTATATCCCAAGCGGCAGATGTATTCAAAAAACTGACTATGGTGATAAAAATAATGTCCTTATCCGTGATTCTTTGATGCAGTTACAGAGTGGATCCAGCGAATTTTATACTCGCAATAAGCGTAAAGTTGAGGACAAAGGTGGTATATACCCGGATGTTAAAGTGGCCAAAGATTCCATTGGTTATATTACGATGGATCTCATTCGTAAAAGCCTCATTTTTGATTTTGCTGTGAAGTTTCACAATGAGCATGAAGCCTGGCAGCCGGATACCCAACTAGCTGATTCGGTATTAACAAAATTTAAATTATATATAGATAACAAAAATGTTGATTTTAACATTGAGGGTGAACGCGAACTGGATAAACTGGAGAAAATTGCATCCGCACAAAAATACTCTGATGATATTATAAAACTGATAAATAAATTGGAAAAGGAAATTGAGGAACAAAAGAAAACCAGTTTTGAAAATCATATAGATGAAATTGCAAAAGCCTTAAATGCAGAGTTAACAGAAAAATATCTGGGTGATAAAGAACGGGATCGTATATTACTAATGGATGATGATCCGGTTACAGAGGCTGTAAATATTTTAAAAAATGATGATAAATATGCCAAGATTTTAGCTGTCAATTAGATATATTATAATCAAATATTTTAGTTTTATAATTAGCCATTTTCTTTTTTTAGTAAATGGCTAAATTTTTATGTAATATTCTGTTCGATTTAAAGTAAATGAGTTAGAGAATTAACGACCTATTTGTATCCAATGAATGTTCAAGATATCTTTAATAAAATACAAAACGTTGCTGATAAATGTGGTTACGAAGTCTATGCTGTTGGTGGCTATGTACGTGATAATCTACTGGGAATAAAGGTCAAAGATATTGATTTTGTAATCATTGGCGATGCTATGAACTTCGCTAATCATTTAAAAAAAGATCTGCATCTACGTAACCTGGTACGTTATCCCCGTTTTGGCACTTTTATGACAAAATATTATAATTATGAACTGGAATTTGTGAACGCTCGTTCTGAATCTTACTCAGAAAATTCACGAAATCCAGTAACTAAACAAGCTGATCTTAAATCCGATTTAAGTCGTCGTGATTTTACTATTAACACATTGGCTATGCAAATCAAACCAGGGTCAAAGGGGAAAATCATAGACATCTTTGATGGCCAGCAGGATTTAAAGAAAGGCATTATTCGTACCCCTCTCGATCCGGTTCGAACCTTTTCAGATGATCCGCTGAGAATGATGCGGGCTATTCGCTTTGCGACCCGTTTCAATTTTAAGATAGAAGAGAAAACATATCAGGCTATTTCCAAGAATAAAGACAGGCTCAAAGTAGTATCGCAGGAACGCATAACGGATGAGTTCAATAAAATAATGTTGGCAAAAAAACCTTCAGTAGGATTGGAATTGCTGGATGAAACCGGCATGTTTGACATATTTTTACCGGAGTTTGCCCAAACTAAAGGCATTGAACAAAAAGAAAAATATCATCACAAAGATGTGTTTTATCATACTTTGGAAGTAGTGGATAATATTTCCAAACGTACCGATTCACTCAATCTTAGATTAGCGGCATTGTTCCATGATATCGGTAAGCCCAAAACCAAACGTTTTGATGATAAAAATGGCTGGACTTTTTACGGCCATGAAATAGTTGGGAAACGCATGGTCCATAATATCATGAAGCGGATGAAATATTCTACGGATTCGATTCAATATGTTCAAAAACTAACAGCATTACATTTGAGACCAATGGCATTGGTTGATTCAGAAGTTACCGATTCGGCTATACGACGCCTGGTATTTTTAGCCGGAGATGAAATCGATGATTTAATGATTTTATGTCGTGCGGATATAACGTCAAAAAACCCAAAACGAGTAAAAAAGTATAGAAATAATTATGATCATGTTCTGCAAAAAATCGAAGAGGTTGAAGAACGGGACCGTATACGCAATTTTCAAGCGCCTGTAAATGGACTGGAAATTATGGAATTATTTAATCTTGAACCGGGACCTAAAGTGGGCCAAATTAAAAAATTTGTTGAAGAAGCTATCTTAAACGGTGATGTTCCTAACGAGCATGATGCCTGTCTGGAATTAATTCAAAAGAATGCAGAAAATTTATTATAATCATAAAATACTGGTTTTGAAATAAATTTAAATTCACACTGTCTAATTAAGTAAAGTATGTCGGAAATAAAATCTGAGCAACAAGAAATAACTTTATTGAACAAAAGTATCAATTTGTTTACAAAACCATCCGCTGTATTTACCAATATTAAGGATCGTTCAGACTGGTGGTTTCCCTTTACTATTATTGTAATCGCAACAATTATAAGCTCACTTTCCACGGTCGATATACAAGTTCGGGCGCAACGCGATTTTATTAATACCTCTGAAATAATACCTGAAAGTAAAAAGGTTGAAATGCTCGATGCAATGGATAATCAAGGTGTGCTGAATAAACAAGTAGTGCCGACCATTGGCGTAGTCTTATCTGTTGGTGTATCCTATCTGGTTATTGCTGGGTCTCTAATGTTTTTTGGTAATTTTATTTATGGCGGGCAGGCTTCATTCAAACATATATTTACCCTGGTCAGCTGGGGAGGATTAATTGGTTTGCCGGAATTAATAATTAAATTGCCAATAATGTTAGTAAACAGAACCTTGCATGCTGCCACCAGTCCTGCCATATTTTTAAGTGGTTCAGAATCAAAGACATTAGTGTATAATGTGTTAGATGTTTTTGATGTATTCACTATCTGGAAGATAGTTGTTTTTTCAATCGGGTTCGCCATTATCTATAATTTTAGTATGAAAAAATCATACACAGCAGTTATTGTTTTATATGTAGTCTATGCAGGTATTTCCATTAGCCTGAGTCAATTATTCAAAGGAGTTATGTTATAATTAAGGAGTCGATTCATGTTTAAATTTAAACAAATCCATTTTTTAGCAAGTTTTCTTTTTATCGTGTTTGTAATGGGTACAGCTGTTTTTGCACAGGAAGCCTCGCAGCTATTATCCCTGGATGATTGTATTAATATTGCGCTAGAAAAAAATAGCGATTTAAGAGTCAGCCGCTTATCAGATGAATCAGCTGATAAGGATGTGCTTGGAAGTTATTCGGGGATTCTACCTTCGATTTCAGTATCAGCAAGTAAGGGAAATTATGAAATAGGACCATCTGAATATCGAGATGATGTTCCCGTTGGAGTTGACTCAGCTACTGGAAGGATTATATCTGAAGAACGTTTAATTACTCAATCTAAAGCATCGCGTGCAAGTAATAATATAGGTCTTTCTATTGACCAAAATATTTTTGATGGCGGTATTTGGTGGAATAGTATCCGTAAGGCAAAGACGGATAAAAAATCAGCTGAATACAGCTTGTTAAGTACTAAGAATAATGTGATCTTGCAGGTTGAACAAGCATATTTTAATCTTAATAAACAAATTAAACTTTTGGAAGTCTATCAAGTAGCTGTTTCAAGAAGCCAGGGGCAATTAGATAGAACACAGAAAATGTATGAACTGGGCGCTACAGCACAATTGGATGTATTTCAGTCTAGAGTGAATTTAGGCAATGATCGAATTTCGCTTTTGCAGCAAAAAAATGCCGTTGATCAGGCTAGAAAGAATTTAAACCTGGCTATGGGGCGAGATCCTTTTACGCCCTTACAAGTTAACTCAGAAATAAATCTCGAGTCCGATTTACCGGAATCAGATGAATTGATACAGAAGGCCTTCGATAATCAACCAGTTGTGA
>JARRPN010000318.1:0-5033 GCA_037382875.1 Calditrichaceae bacterium
TTATTATTTGGACTTTGTGTTAAAACACGTCGCAACACGTTAGCTGCTTTACCTAAATGCCCCTGAGCTTTAAATATTTTTGCAAGAATGAGGTTATTCCTGGGATCATTGGGATTTAATTCCAGCTTATCATCCAGTTCTTTTTTGAACAAATTGTACATATTCATATAATTATGTTCTTTGCCCAGAGTTTGTTGATCCAATATAATACCGGGTTCTAGTGTAAATATCTTTCGATATTGATCTAATGCCAGATCATTTTTTCCCTGTTGAGTATACAATTCAAAGAGCTGCATGTAGGCACGGATTAAATCGGGTTTTAGTTGAAGAGCAGCTTTATAATAGCGTTCAGCCTGCATTAAATCGCCCATCTCGTGATAAGTCAAAGCTAGGTTAAATGTAGCTTCCATGAAGTCCGGTTTATATTTAATCGCTTTGGAAAATGCATCGGCCATCTGATCGTATACATTCTTACGTTTAACAGGATCAATCGCCGCTTTTTTAGTCTTAAATTTCACATTAGTATTGGCACTTGTTCCAAGAAGATCACCGTCCTGTTGCTGGGAGCTCCCGGAAAGTAAATCAAGAAAAGCTTCAATTAGTTCTTCCATAACAGCTTGTTTATAAACTGTAATTCCAAGTAAAAAATATGATAGAGAATTTCCGGGCTCAAGTTTAATAGATTCATTGATAGCTTCAAAAGCACTATAATAAACATTGGATCGGTAATAGCTGTCACCTAAGAATAAAAAATATTGTCCGTTTTGATTGTCTAACTCAGCTGCCTTTTTATAATGTGGTATTGCTTTTCTGTAGTTATCCTGATTGTATTCAATATTACCCAGTTCAAAGTAAGTGGCTGCAAAGTCCGGATTGATTTCAATGGCTTTATTTAAGTATTCTGAAGCCTGATCGTAGTTTTTGTTTTTTACGCTTAGTTTGCCGAGATAGTAGAATGGTTTGTAATCATTGGGATTGAATTCTGTAACTTTTTTGAAATCTGCAATGGCTTCATCAAATCGATTTTGCTGCTCATATATCAAACCTCGTCCATAATACGGCTTATCGAAATTAGGTAGTGCATTGATGACTTTATTGAACTGATCCAACGCCTGATTATATCTGTTAGTATTATAGTATACAATTCCGAGATTATAATATGCCTCCCAAAATTTTGGATCCTCACGTATTGCCCTTTTGAATAATCCTATAACTGCCTCACGACGACCTGTATTAGTTGCCTCCTCGATGTAAGCACGTATAAAGCTTTCAAATGCTTTAATCGATTTAGTTATGGATAAATTGAGAAGTCTTTGTTCTTTATCAGTTACACCAATACCGGCTAAATTAATAAGCTGATCAACAATTTTACTTGTCAATTGAAAAAGATTGTTTAATGATTCCTGATATTGCGAGGTCAAAATTTCTGTACCGTTGAAAGCATTACTAAAAGTTAATTCCAGGGATATTGTGTTGGCAGCTATTTTATAACGCCCTGATATGGCGATTTCAATGCCTGTATCTTTACCCATTCTATAAATTAATCTACTATCGGGTATTGTTTTATAGTTATAACCTGAAGATTCTAAACTAGATCTGAATTTTTGTTTATCGACTAGCCCGTAAGATACCCAATCATATTTGGGACCAGATTCATTTATAGTAGGTATTAATCCAATTTTTCTTCGATCCTGACCATATAGAATTGATACGGTTAATATAAAAATAATGAAGAGTTTTAATTTCATCCGATATACCATGTTAATAAGCAATTACCAAATTTTATTTAACAATAATTTTTTTCTAGTATTCCTTTTTATATTCGATAGGATTTACATAAGTTTTAGCTTAATATGTAAAAAATTTTATTTATTCATAATATTTTTAGGTTTAATTTTTTGCTGTAAAATTTAAGACCAGCTAAATCTAATAAAAATAATAATAAATTGAAAAGTTAAATATTAAATCATTTATAATTTTTTCTTAAACAAAAATTTTAATTAAGAAATTTGACCACTTTAACTTAAATGAAACAGATAAAAAATGTTATTTTAATTGTATCCTATTTCTCTAATAATTATTTTGAGATATAGCAAGTTATTATTATTCTAAAAATAGGAAGTGTATACCTTATGAAAATATGTGTGACAGGAGGTGTCGGTTTTATTGGTAGTCACCTTGTTGACCGATTGGTTGATAATGGTAATGAAGTTGTTGTGATCGACAATCTGTCTCGGGGTAAATTACAGAATATAGAAAAACATATTCATAATAGATCTATAACGTTTCATGAAGCAGATATCCGAACCTATGATAAATTGCAAAAATTAATGAAGGATTGTGAAATTATATATCATTTGGCTGCACAATCCAATGTGATGGGAGCCGTTGTTGATTTGGATTACTCTTTTGAGTCCAATGTTATTGGAACGTATAATGTACTAAAAGCAGCAAAAGAATGTGGTGCCAGACGATTAATATTTACATCATCCCGCGAAGCTTATGGAGAGGCTTTGTCGATTCCTGTAAGTGAAGATCATCCATTGCGTTCAAAAAATTTTTATGGAGCCAGTAAAGTTGCCGGTGAAAAATATTGTGAAATTTATCAGAATATGGAATTTCTGGAAGTAGTTATTCTAAGACTGGCCAATGTTTATGGACAGAGAGATTTTAATCGTGTTATTCCAATATTCATAAATAATATTTTAAAAAATGAAAATATCAGAATCTTTGGCGGTAAACAGGTTATTGATTTCATAAGTATAGAAAAAGTAGTGGATGCACTTATACAATCCCTAAACAATGAAAAAGCTATTATAAGTGCCACAAATATTGGATCGGGGAAAGGGACAACATTATTTGAACTGGCTAAACGCATACAGGGATTATTTAGATCATCAAATGAAATAGAAGTTGAACCGGCCCGTTCAGTGGAGGTTGTAAAATATGTCGCAGATATAAAACGTATGTCAGAAATATTTAATATTAGTATAGTTGAAGATCCTCTATATTATCTTAGTAAAATGGTAGAAAAATAGAAAAATAAATTGTAAATTCAGAAAGAGTAAATAAATATTTCCGGAAATTCAGCGAATAATAAATGTTATTAAAATTGGATTCTGGTTTGGATGTACAAAAGAAACATAAACAGTAAGATGAGGAGCATAAAATGAGTTATTCTTTTAGAACAGAAGAAGATATTTTGATTGTTACTGTTGAAGATGAACGAGCTACTGTTGAGTTTTCTGCTGAACTAAAGAAGGATTTACTGGAAAAAATTGAACAAGACCAAAATAATGTTATTTTTGATTTAAGTAGGGCAAATTTTGTTGATAGTTCTTTTTTAGGAACACTGGTAGCTGGATTAAAAAAATGTACTATGAACAATGGAGATTTGAAAATCGTAGGCTTACAGGAACCGGTAAGGTCTATGTTTGAGCTTACGCGCCTTTTCAAAATATTTGATATCCTCGAATCGGTAGATGAAGCGATAAAAGCCTTTTAGAATGATATTAAGTATTTCTGTAAAGAATGATATATATCACTCTTTACCTCTTCTGGCTTTGCGAAATTTGGTGTCAACATTGAATTATTCAGAGGATAGAGATTCGATACGATATGGATATGGTATTTGATAAAAAAGTTCTGAGCGTAGATGATGAAGCGATGAACTATGAATGGATGGACCGGAATCAAGCAGGTGCATACTCCTCATCTACAATCAGTGGGATGAATACTCGCCGTGAACATGGTCTTTTTGTTACCCCTACTGTTGATCATACTGAAAAAGTAGTTCTATTGTCTAAACTTGAAGAATCAATTTTTATAGATAATCGACTGCATGAAATATCTACAAACCAATTTACTAATAATATTTTTCCAAATGGATATCAATATCTTAAAAAGTTTTCTCTGAATCCATTTCCTAAGTCTGTATTCCATATTGAGGATCGTATTGTCCATCGTACTCTGTTCTGGGTTGCGAATAAAGATTTGATGATAATCCGGTATGAATTGAAAAATCAGGGTAATCCGATCAAGCTGATTATAAAACCATTTCTAACTGCAAGATACAATCAAGCACTGACAGACGAAATCCAGGGAATTAATACGGATAGTTATATGAGTCATCATTCCGTGCGCTGGGCCCCGAGATCATTTTTACCTCCATTACATGCATACTTTTTGACTGGTTCATACAGTACGGCTACTTTATGGTACCATAATTTCTTTTATGAAAAGGATATAAATAGATTTCAGGATCAACAGGAAGATTTGTTAAATCCAGGCTTTTTTGAAGCCACTCTCAATCCATATGAATCGTTTGACCTTTTCTTTTCGACTGAAGAGTTGATGGATGGAGAACTGGATTACGAGGCATTTCATCGGGCTGAATTAAAACGAAGGGGATTAGGCATTGTAATAAGTAGAACTGAAGAAGACCCTTCCTCAAATTTTAGAAATCATTTAAGTTTGAGTCAATTTATCTATAAAAATAAAAAGTATCCAGCTTTATCTTCAATAAGTTCATCAAAAAAATTAAGAGAGATTTTATTTTCAATGCCTGGATTATATCTGGCAGAAGAAAAATATGTTGAATTTAAAGCGCACTTTAAAAATATTCTAAGCCTATTGAATGGTGGACTTTTACCTACACAATATCCGGTAGTATCAAAGACGGTGTCATATGCTGCGGCCGATTTAAGTCTTTTACTAATTGACCTGGCGTATAAATACTTTTCTTCCAGTAACGATAAAACTTTTATTGATAATTCTGTTTATGAAACCCTACAGTCTATTATTGATGCTTATAATAAAGGAACCCGTTTTAATATTTATAAGACTTCTGATGATCTGATTTTTGCAGGTGATAAGAAACATAATTTAGGCTGGCAATATGGAGCCAAAGAACCTGGTACACAGCGAAGATACGGCAAATTACTGGAGATAAATGCACTCTGGTATAATGCCCTGTGTATCATGGTTGAGTTTAGCAAAAGACTTGGAAAAAATCGGTATGTGAGTAAATACCA
>JARRPN010000319.1:0-4451 GCA_037382875.1 Calditrichaceae bacterium
CCATCCTGTACTGTGACTTTAAGATTAGTATGATTATATAACTTCTTTATTGACTCAAATAATGGCAGAATGTCTTGCTTCATCAATTTAAATTCCGGCAGGCGGGCAAAGTCTGAAAACTCCCTGACCAAACGCTGTAAACTTTCCACTTCATCTTCTATAATGGTACAACAATCAGTGAGAAGTTTTTCATATTGCTTATTTTCACCGGCATATTTATCGCGCATTTGCTGGGCCATCAATTGTATGGGCGTCAACGGATTTTTAATCTCATGTGCTAATTTGCGCGCCAGTTGCTGCCAGCTGGCCATTTTTTCTAATTCAATAATACGTCTCTGATTATCATCCAAATCAACAACCATGCGATTGAATGCCGATCCTAAAACAGCAAACTCATCATTTCCCTTAATTGGAATTTGATAGGATAGGTTGCCTTTTCCGACTTCTTCAGCAGCAAGTACGAGTTGCTCAATCGGTCTGGTAATTCTTTTTGAAATAAAGTAGGATATGATCAAGGCTAAAATAACACCTAATAAATAAATCGATAAAAATGTAAAAAGAAAACTGCGACGAATATCCGATTGCACAAATCCAAGTGTCTTATAAATCTGATTGACATCCTGGATCGACTTAGCTGCTGCCTGAAATGATTCCGGTAAAGGATACTCGACTTCCAGAATATTTTTATCGTTTAAAAGGATTACCCCATATAGACGAGTATGTTCTGCATCCGGCCAGATAACATTCTTTTTATTTTCCTCTCGAAGTTTCTGAATAGATAAATATGTGAGTACTCCTGGTGAGGGATCATCAATAGATCTGAAATAGTATTTTATATTCGGATTGAATTTTATAATCTCTTTTTTGATTGTTTCAACGTCCTGCGCAGAATTTTGCTGAATTTTATCAATCCATTTCTGCAATTGTTCCCGATGCATCTGGTACAGATCTGTCGATATTTGCAATGCACCATCCAGGGCAGACTCAACACGCTCATTAACACCGATCCGATAACTTTTTTCCAGAAGCTGCATTATGAATATGGAAAGAGGAATTGCCGGAAAGATTAGCAGCAGGCAAATGAATACAAATATTTTACTGGCACTTTCTTTTGTATTAGAATCGTCAGTCAGCCAGTAATTTAATCTTTCTTTTTGGGCTGATGAAATTTTCTCCGGTGAGAAAAATACAATCAAACGTAAGGATTTTTTATAATCAATTCCTGTAATTGATCCCAAATCAAATGTTAATGAATCATATAAAAATGATTTAAATATCTCATACGTTGAGAATTGATGAATCTGGTCATTATGAAACAACAGATACTGCTTTTCCCAAATATCATATCGGATGACGACCTCGACCATCTGTTTTCTTAATACACTGCCATTTTCATATTTTAAATTGATTTGAAAGTTAAATGTGCTGCTCATTCCGCTGGAAAGTGTTTGCCGCATGTCCTCATCGATAAAATCCGATTTAAAATGACAGATCAGATTTAGTTCGTTTTTCGCAATAAAAATATCCAGATTTTTAATATATCCGTCCTGAGCAAATGTATTGGTAACGAAAATAAGACCTATGATAGCACAGATGGAAAAATACCTCAAAACCTGATTGACTAAAATTGATCGATATTGTAAATAATAGTTTTGAAATAATGAGTGATGTAGTAATCTGAAATGAATCATAGATAGTCGTGATTAAATTAACGGCTTACTAAAATGTATGCCCTAGCGAAAAATGAATTCGATACTCACCCTCTGTTAGCGGATAGGCCATATCCATTCTTACCAGCCCGATAAAAGGTATACGGAAACGAAAACCATATCCGACACCGTGATCCATTTTATTTATATCAAATGTATCACTTTCTAACAAATTCATACCGCTATCCCAGAATAATACACCGGTTAGAAAATGATTGGGATAATTTTTCCTTATAATCGGGAATCTAATTTCCAGCCCGGCCTGATACAGGCGCTCACCACCGCCATCGGGACTTAAGCTGCGATCACGAAATCCACGCAGCGAATTGGGTCCACCGAGATAGAATTTTTCATAAAATGGTGCATCAGAAGAGATGGTCGCGAATTTGATCCGCCCTGCTGCAACGGTACCGGCAAATAAATACTGATAATATCGTGCATCTGCTACAAATCGCGTAAAATCAATTTGACCGCCTAATTCCTTGGTCGCCTGAGTGAAACGGAATCCGGTCCACCAACCTTTGGTAGGATATGACACCTGATCACGGCCATCCCAATTGAAATATATCGAGAAAACGGATGTTTTCCACTCATCATGTATATATTCATCTATCTGGTCAGGAAAATCATAGAATTTTTCCTTATCCTTACCATGAGTCGCAAAGGAATCAGGAATTGTCGTATACGTTTCCAGAGCAAATAAAAAATGTTTAAAAAAGGTTTCTCTTGCTTTGAAGCCCAAACTTAAACCACTCTGAGGTACATTTTGCTTTAATCTCAGACTATCCAGATAGTGCACAAAAACATGATTCTTAATGAATAGCTTAGTATACAGATCCAGACCGCTGTTAAAAATATTTGGATTAATATAGTTCAAATTAATACTGGAAAGCCGGTCTCCAATGGTTAAATCAATATTGGTAAAATTACCCAGACCAAAAATATTATCAAAATGGATGCTGATTGGTGTAATATGCCAGCTGTCCATTTCGCTAAAACCACCTTTAAATCGAATGCTCGGCCAATAACGTTCTCGAACTGTTATGATGAGATTCAGATAACCCGGTTGTGACCCGGCTCTTGGGGAAAATGCTACTTCTTTGAAAAAATTTAACCTATTTAGTCCATCAACACTCTGTTTGATTTCCTTTTCGCTGACTTTATCACCTGCAGAAAATGGTAGGTTTTCCAATATTACACTTTCGGATGTTTTCGAATTGCCTTCCACTGATATGGATTCAATAACAAATTCTGGATTTTGTTTAAACGAATCTTTGTTTTGTGCAAAAAGTCCTGCACTGAAAACATAAAGAAATAAAATAGCTAATTTAATGAGTAATTTCATTTGTGGTTTATACATATTCATTCTTGATATTATAAAAGTGATTATTTAAAAGGATAAAATCAAGTAAAATAATATTTTGGAATGTTTTACTTAATTGATGCGGATATTGAGCGAGGTTTAAATTTAATGTACCTGACCTATCCATGGTATTTTTCCTGCTAAAAAATTAAAAAGGCGGATGCATGATAGCATCCACCTTAAGATTTCAATTAGAACAAGTTAATATCTGTTGATTGTCCATCTTGTGTAATTGTAGCTTTGCCAGATTCCTCAAAATTCAATTCATAGCTCTGACCATCGTGACTTAATGTACCGGTTCCACTCTGATCAGGAGAAATATAATAGTCTGCTACTATCACAGGATCATCACCGGGATTATACGGTGGTTCATAAACTTCATAGTGAACATGAGAACTGCCATCGAAATAATACTCAGCTGAGACAATGATGTAATAATCATTCCATGTAGTCCAGTTACCATTTAGAGTACTTTCTGTTTCAGATTCTACCACCTCAATAGTACCAAATGCTCCATTTGGTTTATGAATTTCCAAATTGGTTGTTTTGACACCATTATCCTCATCCGTTTCAATACCTATTATAGTTGAATCAATTTTACCTGAATTGAAGTATACAATTTCCTCAAAATCCGCATTAAAAATAGAATCCGGCATAGTTAGAGATACGGTAGCAGATTTGAAGATTTTGTCAATATAACGGCCATCCGGAAAATCCATGGTTTCCTTATAGAATCCATATAAATCATCTTCCACCTGATTAAACTCACCAGTGATCTCAGTTCCATCGCGGCGCATTCTTGAAAATGTACCGGTGTTATTTGGATAGAAGGTAATACTCTCGTAATAAGACGTGCCATCTTTATAGGTATAATCTTCCCGCAATGTCCCAGACTGATCCGGATTGAGTTCTGCTCTTTGCTTTAAGTGGGTTAACCAGCGATCCGGTTTATAATAAGCATCTTTTGCAGCTGTGGCTCCAGTAATTTCTGTGTCGTTATAATCTGTTGCCTCAATGCTTGTTTCTATTTTATTTACAAAATGGGACTCCTTAAAAAGTTGAAGATTAGAGATGGTTTCAATTCGGTCATCCTCGGAATTATCAAGTGTAAGATTCAAATCGGCTTTGATTTCAGTTGAATCATACACAAGGTTGCGCCAGGAAGGAAATTGGAATATGACTTCATAAACGCGCGCTTTCCCAGTTTCAAAATTATAATAGAAAGCAGATCGACTACCCTGCTCACCTACAAATTTTTCTTCAAAAAACAACAATGAATCACCACTGGTAATTTTCATCAGTGGTCCAACATCCGGTAGTTTTGTCCGCAATTCCTGTGCGAAACCTTCTGCTTTTTTTGTCAACAGAGATATTCCCGG
>JARRPN010000320.1:0-3810 GCA_037382875.1 Calditrichaceae bacterium
AGGGTATGCAAGTCTCCTGCTTATAACAAATGCTGCAATACTAAAGATAATTGTAAAAAATCCTGCCAGTAATAGATTAAATAAAATTCCATCCCGCATTTCATCGTTGATATTAATCAGTGAATATCCAACATTTACACTGCCAATTATTCGATCATTAACCATTATATTTACGCGAGCTGTGCGAATATCATTCTGATTTTCATCAGCAACCAGACCTTTATCAAGCTGTTCTACGATATTGGCCCTAAGACGATTGGATATCACAGGATAATCTAATTCAAGTAAATCCGTATTTAACGCATATGCCCGCAGTGAATTTCGTTCATCATAAATTGCTATATAAATAATATCTTTATTTGCATCCATAACCTGATCGATATAATCCTGATAGGTAGACCATTCCTGTTGATCCACGAGCTGAAGCGTGGCAACATTTTGTGCTATTCTTTCAACCTGGTTGTATAGTGAAGTGCGCTTTATATCAATTTCACTAATAGTAAAGAAATAAGTTACCGCAGACATAATCACCAGCACTAAAATTGTACTGAAGGCGATCATTTTTGTTCGTAGTTTAATTTTCAAATAGAAATCCCTGGATGAAATAAATTTACCTTTATAACGCGGATTACATTAAAACGTTGCATTAAAATCAACTATTTCAGGTTCATCTTGGATGCGTATTCTACTCATGATTTTACAAATTAAAACCCGCTTTTGATATTATAACTCTATTTTTCTTAATAAAATCCTGTATGGCTTCTATTGAAACAGCATAGGTGATACCGTAATTTATTTTCATCTGTCTATCAATGATGATGTCTCCCTCATAGGGCTGCCCGAATCCAATTTTAAGTTTATTAAATTCATCATCTGGCCGCAGGACATATTCTCGTTCGGCCGATAAGGCAGAGGTAATGCCAACCAACTCAAAATTAGGTGCACCATCGCGAAGTGCAAGAATTATCCCTCCACTTGCTCCTCTATGCATGGTTGCATCAATCATAAAACCATTGGCCTTATCACGTTTTGGATCACTAACGATAGCAGTAGAAATTAATTTTTTACCATAAGGAAAACCAATAACATAAACAAATGTACCCCAATTCAATTCTTCTGCTCTTCCCATGGAGTAATTAAAAACAGGTAACGGATATGTTGGAATGGGATCGAGAGTGGCTATAATAATAGCTATATCCATATCTGTATCTGAAGCTAAAATATGTATATTTTTAAGACCGGGTAAAGTAATTATGTTTATTGATTCGCGTGTTTTTATTGCTACACTCTGTATATAAGGTGTTCTTCTCCCAATTTTATCTGAAAAATAATTTATCAATGTATCTGACGCATTGACTATATGCTCGCAGGTTAACAAGGCAATTTTATTAAGGTTCTGTGCAATTAAGGTAGCAGTTCCTGATGCTGGTTGCTCGATAATATATTTATTTATGGCATTATCATTAATAAATTGATCTGATAATTTTTCATGTGTCAGTTTGCTTTCCAAAGTAAAATCATATACCTGATAGAAAGTCAGATTTGTTATTAGTTTTACTGTCTTTTCAATTTTTGCGATATCAGTATCTACAGGAGTTAATGGAAAGTTTGAATCATAATTACCATCTTTAATTTGAACTTGCGATGCATTTCCTGGACTTAGATAACTCTTAGTACAACTATTTAAACAGATAAAGCTTGTTAGTAATAAAAATATATAATATTTAGTCATAGAAAATCCCAAAATTTATTTCTTATTCTATATTTATAAATTGCACTTATTTGTTTAAAGATGCAATGAATATTATTTAATTTCTATTAACCAATAAACATTCTAGGTATGATATATAATAATTTTATTTTCATTGTGTTAAAATTTTGATTGACTCTTTTTATTTCAATTATAAATCAGTAAATTTACGCTACAGTATGGATTAAAAACATCAGATATTAAATAATATAGCTATTAAATTATTTCGTTTAAATCGTTGAAAGGATTTAATAAATTGAAGAAGTATAACTTTATATTTTTATATGTTCTAATAATTATTTCAGTTAATTTAGTATCCGCACAAAATATTATTGTTTTCATAAGTGATGGCTGTGGGTATAATCATATAGAAGCAACATCTATTTATCAGTATGGTGAAAAAAATAAACAGGTTTATAATAAATTTCCTGTTCAATATGCCATGAGTACATATTCTCAGAATAATCCCCATTATGATCCTGAAAAAGCATGGGATATATTCAAATACGTTTTATTTAAACCAACAGATTCGGCTGCTTCGGGAACAGCTCTGGCGACCGGCGTAAAAACTTTTAGTGGTAAAGTGGGCGTAGATACAAATAATATTATTCTGGAAAATGCAGTTGAACATTTTGAGGCACTTGGTAAATCAACAGGTGTTGTTACTTCGGTTCAGTTTTCTCATGCAACACCGGCTTGCTTTGTAACACATGACACATCAAGAAGCAATTACTCTGATATAGCCTCCCGCATGCTTACAGAAAGTGCAATTGATTTGATTATGGGTTGTGGACATCCCTATTATGACAAATATGGAGCATTAGCAGATTCTTTCAATTATAGATATGTAGGTGGAGAAGAATTATGGAAAAAATTAATTCGTGGTAAATTGGGTAATGATGCTGACGGTGATTCTAATCCTGATATATGGGAGTTTATAGATGACCGAGCTGATTTTCAGGCATTTATGGTTGGCCCCACACCTGCCCGTGTAATTGGTGTACCAGAATCCCGGTATACTTTACAGATTGATCGTGCTGGTAATGACAGTGCTGATGCATTTGTTGTTCCCTTTAATGAAAATGTGCCCACTTTAGTCGAGATGACCAAAGCTGCATTGAATATTTTGGATAATAACGAAAATGGGTTCTTTTTAATGGTTGAAGGTGGTGCTGTTGACTGGGCCGGTCATGATAATCTTTCCGGCAGGATGATTGAAGAAGAAATTGATTTTAACAAATCGGTTGAAGCTGCCATTGAATGGGTTAAAGATAATAGCAGTTGGGATGAGACTACTATCATTATTACTGCCGATCATGAAACGGGTTATCTGACAGGTCCTGGTTCAAATGACACCACAAAAGTACAAAAGGGCCCAGATATCTGGAAACCTTTGATCAATAATGGAAAAGGAAAGATGCCTGGCATGGAGTGGTATTCAAATCATCATACAAATTCGCTTGTTCCATTTTTTGCAAAAGGCCAATATGCTGAAAAATTTAGAAAATATGCCAATAAAAAAGATCCGGTTCGTGGAGCGTATATCGATAATGCCAATGTAGGGCAGTTTCTCCTCTCAATTACTGATTAAACAGATGGATGTCTGAGTATTGAGATTTATTTTTTGATACTTTCTTGTCAATAAAAGTCATCAAATACAGATTCGCAGAAAAAATATTTATTTAGCATGAGGTGTGGAACCAGGTGTTGCACTTTTTGATAATCATGAATTTGAAAAAGCAAAAGACTATTTTCTGACAGAATATAAAGAAAATGAAAAGGAACCGCAGATTAATTTCTATCTGGGACGATGTTATCTTATGCTAAAGGATTATGATAAAGCTGTAGATTTTCTGGAAGATGCAGTGGATCTTGATGAAAAAAATGTTTTGTATCATCTCCGTCTTGGTGAAGCCTTAGGTGCCAAAGCACAAGCATCAAATATGTTTAAAGCAGCATGGCTAGCCTCAAAAGTTAAAGATCAATTTGAAAAAGCCTATGAGTTGGATCCGACAGATTTAGGTGCACAGATAGCCTGCGTAAGTTTTTATATTCAGGTG